>JBBRMO010000008.1:0-16846 GCA_038230815.1 Chthoniobacterales bacterium | reverse complement strand
TCTGTAGCCGCTTCGCTGTCCGAAGCGTGGGAGCGGCGTTGGCCGCATAAATGTTACGAGCCACTCCTGGTACTCTCATGATTACCCAGGCTTTCGTGCTCGGCGCCGGGCTCGGGACGCGATTGCGCCCGCTCACCGAAGATCTCCCGAAGCCGCTTATCCCGATTTTCCAGAAACCGCTCATCACCTTCGTCCTGGACCACCTCATCGCGGCGGGTGTGAAGTCGTTTGTTATTAACACCCACTATCTTCCAGCGGCGTTCGGGGAGTTTTTTGCCGACGGAAGTTATCGCGGCCAGCCCGTCCAACTGGTCCACGAGCCGGAGATCCTCGGGACTGGAGGCGGGATAAAGAACGTGGAATCCCTGCTCCGGACGGAGCCTTTCATTTCTTACAGCGGCGACCTGCTCACCGATATCGAGCTGGCTCCATTGCTCGCCGAACATTTCCGCGCGGGAAATGATGTGACGCTTGCCTTGCGCGAAACCGAGCACGGCGCCGATGTGGCGCTCGAGGGCAACCGGGTGGTGGACATGGTAAATCGATACGGCCGCGCTGGACGCTATGATTTCGCCGGCATCGCGGTCTGGACGCGGGCAGTCTTCGAACGGATTCCGGGCGCCCAGGCCGTTTCCTATATACCCGTTCTCGCCGATTGGATCGGACAGGGCGGCAAGATCGGCGGAGTTGTGTTGAACGAGCGGAAATGGTTTAACATCGGCTCGCGTAAAGAATATCTCGCGGCCCATCGGACTATCCTGGAAGAGAACTGGAAGCCCGAGTATATGGAATCGGGGGACTGGCCGATCCGCGTCGCTGGCGATGCCCAGGTCGATCCAAGCGCCACCCTCTCGGGCTTTTATTCGATCGGGGCCGGTTGCCGGGTCGGCGCCGGGGCGATGCTGGAGAACACAATTCTTTGGCCGGGCGCACAAATCGCTTCCCGATCTTGCCTGCGCAATTGTATTGTCCGCTCCCACCATCAGGCCGAAGGCGAACACCGTGACATCGACATCTAGAACCGCGAAGACGGAGCTGCTTCTCCGCCAGACCCGGATTCATTTTCCACGGCTCGAAGAAGCGACGGTCAAAATCACGCCCATCGAAAAAGGGGGATCGGACCGGAAATTCTATCGAGTTCGCTGTTCGCCCGAGCAGACAATCATTCTCGTTAAGTATAACCTCGAGCGCGAAGAGAACAGGCACTACGTCGAGATCGCGGCCTTCCTGGCGGAGCACAAAATCCGCGCGCCCAAAATCTATTTCCATGACCCGGCCGAAGGTCTGATTTGGATTGAAGACCTGGGCAAGACCGATCTCTGGAGTCATCGCGGCGAAAGCTGGATGGTGCGACGCGCCTTCTACGAATCGGCGCTCGGCGAGATCGTCAAACTGCATTGCCTGCCGGAAGCAGCAAGGGGGTCGATCCAAAAGAATTTACCGGTTGAATTCGACTCCGCGCTCTATCGTTGGGAGCAGAATTATTTTTTCGAGAACTGCCTCGGCCGTCTCTTTGGGATCGACCCCCAGGAGCTTTCCGACCTGGCGACCCTGCCCTCGTTAGGCCAGATAGCCGAAGAACTGGCCCAACGTGAGCGGGTCCTGGTTCATCGAGATTTTCAATCGCAAAACATCATTATCCGTAACGGCCAGGCGCATCTGATCGACTTCCAGGGAATGCGCCCCGGCCTCGCCGAGTACGATCTCGCCTCGTTGCTCTTTGATCCGTACGTAACATTCTCTCACGCCGAGTGCGAGGAACTGCTGTCCGATTACGAAATGAAGCGCGCGGCCGCGGGCCGGCCAGTGACGCCCGATTGGCGCTCGACCTTCCGCCATTGCGGAATTCAGCGGCTGATGCAGGCGCTGGGAGCCTATGGATTCCTCGGACTCGTCAAAGGGAACAGGGCCTTCCTTGACTATGTCCCCGCCGCGCTGGAGTCGTTGCGCGCCCTGGTAAAAGAGATTCCCGACCTCGAAAAATTGAGCACGGCGCTCGACCGCGTGTCATAAGCTCCGGCGGCAATGTCCGCGCCACCAATGAACCCCGCCAGCCGAACACCGTCCGATCCGTGGCCGCGCCTCTTCGCGTGGGCCGCGGTCATCGGCAGCACCCTGCCCGATATCGTCTGGCGGGAATCGGGCCACGAGATTTCGTTTTGGTTCACGATGGTCGAAACGCTCCTGATCCTCGCGGCCGGACTCGCGGCCGTCTGGGTGCCGCGGCTCCGCGGGCTGGCCAGATTTCTGATCGCGATTGCGCTCTTGAATTTTGTCTGGGATTACCTTTCGCCGGCGCTCGCGGGATTGAATTCCGTGCGCGCCGTCACCGATAATGCCAGCTGGGGCGCACGGTTGTTTCTCTCCCGGACCTTTACGCTTTCCGGCGTTGTCCTTGTCGGCCTCACTCTGATCGGGAGCGGCGTGACGCGACGCGATCTCTTCTTGTGCTGGGGGAACCCGGCTGCACCCGCTCAACCGATCCGTTTCTCGGCCTGCGCAAGCCGGTGTCGTGGAACTGGCTTGGCCCCGCCTTCATTCTCGTTTTCGCCCTGGCGCTGGCGCCTTATCTCTACCTGACAGTCCATCCGAATTTTAGCATCAGCGAGAGAATCGTCCGGACTTTTCCCTGGAGCCTGGCGGTCGCGACGCTCAATGCGGCCAGCGAGGAATTCCAATTCCGGAGCGTGCTTCTCGCCCATCTTCGCGGCTTGTTTCGCCCCGCCGAAATGGCTCTACTCACCGCCGTCTACTTCGGACTCGGCCACTATTACGGTCAGCCCTCCGGTCCCCTCGGAGCTTTAATGGCGGGGTTCGCCGGCTGGATTTGGGCCCGGAGCATGATCGAGACGCGCGGCGGTGTCTGGGCATTTCTCATTCACATGGTCCAGGACATTGTCATTTTCACCTTCCTCTCCATCGGCGCGGGAATGTGAGGGTCCGTCAGTCATCCCAAGCGAAGTCGAGGGATCCCGGAGAATGTCGTGCTGGGTCGGCCGACGTGGAGCGGGGTTCCTCGACTTCCCTGCGTTCCGCTCCGAATAATGCCTATCGCACGAACGGATTCGTTCCCCGCTCTGCGCCGATCGTCGTCGCGGGCCCGTGCCCCGGGAGGACCGTAACCTCATCGCCAAGCGGGTAAAGTTTCTCCCTGATCCCACGAAACAACAGATCGCCATCGCCACCTGGTAAATCCCAGCGGCCGACTCCGCCCGCGAACAAAACATCGCCGCCGACGAGCAGGTTGTCTTTTCGCGAAAAGAAACAAAGGCTGCCCGGACAATGTCCCGGCACCTCCAATACTTCCATCTCGAGCCCCAGAAACTCGCGAGATGGAGTGGCGGCAATGAGGAAATCGGGCTCGACCGGCTCGATTTCCAACTGGAAACCGAAGCGGCGAAAAAATTCCGGGTCGGAAATCATCGGGGCGGTTTCAGCATGGCAAGCGAGCTGGCAGCCGAAGCGGGTTTTGATTTTAGCCAAATCCGGAACGTGATCGAAATGGCCATGGGTCAGGAGGAGTAGTTTGGGCGTTAGTCCTTCAGCGACCAGCCAATCGCAAGAGCCATCCGGCGCGTCGAACAGGATCGATCCGCCGGGCGCCTCCACTAAATAGCAGTTCGTCTCAAAAATCCCGCCGCAAAAGGTCTGGTATCGCATCAGGGCGCACTGTAGCCGGGGTCGGCGACCCCGGCCAGATTTGGAACGCACGATCCCTTTCAGGGAAGGGATGCTTTTGAAACGCGTCCCTAACTGAAGGAAATGCCTGTCGCAGCGCGATCGTGGATCCCCGGTTCCAAGGGAACGAAAGCTGCATGCAAGGGCGCGGCAACGGCTCGTTCTTTGAATGTTCCGCCCAGCCGATTGTCTCATTACCAACGAATGAACTCATCCCTCGTGGTTTTCTTGCCTTCTGCAGGGATTCTGCGACTTTCCGAAACCTCTTTTCCCGAATGAAGCTACCTTTTCGCTCTCTCTTTGTCCTGCCCGCCGTCGCTTTGGCCGCCGCGCTCACGATCGCGCCGCTCCAGGCGAAGTCGGATGCAGGAAATGTCGCCACCTCCGTCGGTCGCCTTCTCGAGGAAGGCCATTACACGCATCAGGCGCTGAACGACGACGTTTCAAGGAAATTCCTCAAGACTTATCTCGAGCTCCTCGACTTCAGTCATCTCTTCTTCACCCAGCAGGATGTCGACATGCTGACCGCGAAATACGGGACGTCGCTGGATGACGATGTGCTTCTGGGAAATCTGAAACCGGCCTACGAAATCTACGACGTTTATACCAAACGGGTGGACGATCGCGTCGCCAAGATCAAAGAGCAGCTGAACCAGCCGGTCGATTTCAAAAGTGACGCGAGCATTGAGCTGAGCCGGCAAAAATCTTCCTGGCCGAAGGATGCCGCGGATGCCGACAACGTTTGGCGCGGCCGGATCGTGAGCGAACTGCTCCAGGAACATCTGAGCGAACATCCGATCGAGCCCGGCCCGAAATTGATCGCAAAGCGCTACGAGCGCCTGGCCCGCAACGTTCACGAGCAGGATAAGGACGAGCAGGTGAAGCTTTTCCTCGACGCGCTCGCGCAGGCCTACGATCCACATTCGGAATATCTGAGCAAAGCCGACCTGAAAAATTTCAGCATCAACATGGGCCTGTCACTCGTCGGCATCGGCGCGATGCTCCGGACCGAAGACGGTTATGCGAAAATTGAAAGCCTGGTGCCCGGAGGCCCAGCCCAGACGGACGGTCGGCTGAAGGTAGGGGACCGGATCTCCGCCGTGGCCCAGGGCAGCGGCGACTTCGCCGACGTCCGCGACATGCGGCTCGACAAGGTGGTCGAACAAATCCGCGGCAAGAAGGGAACCAGGGTTCGGCTTCTCGTGATCCCCGCGGATTCCCCAGATCCCTCCAAGCGCAAGTCGATCGAGCTGGTGCGCGACGAAATTAAGTTGAAAGACCAGGAAGCGCGCGCCGACATCATCATCAAGAAGAACGAAAATGGCGAACCAGTGAAGCTCGGCTGGATCACGCTGCCGTCGTTTTACGCCGACATGGACCGGCACCAGAAGAGCACGACCAAGGATGTGCTCGCGCTTCTCAAACGGTTGAAGAAGGAGAACATCGCGGGATTGATCGTCGATCTCCGACGCAACGGCGGCGGCTCCCTCGAAGAAGCGATCGCGCTCACCGGGCTCTTTTTGAAGTCGGGCCCGATCGTCCAAACCAAGGGCTCGAACGGCAACATCGTCGTCTCGAGCGATCCCGATCCCGGCATCGCCTATAGCGGGCCGATGATCGTCCTGACCAGCCGGCAGAGTGCGTCCGCCAGCGAGATTTTCGCCGCCGCGCTCCCGGATTACGGCCGCGCGTTGATCGTCGGCGACAAGAACACTTTCGGAAAAGGCACGGTGCAGACAATCCTTGAGATTGGGCGGTTCACATCGCTCCTCGGCAGCCGCTCACAGGAAGATGGTGCGCTCAAGTTGACGATCCAAAAATTTTACCGGGTCGCGGGTGGATCGACCCAGCTCCATGGCGTCGCGTCCGATATTGTTCTGCCCACCTTGAGCGACCTTCCGGAGTTCGGCGAAGGCGCCCTGAAGAATTGCCTGGCTTACGACGAAGTGCCCAAGGCCAGGTATACGAAATGGTCCGACACCCGGGGACTTTTCGTGGATGAATTAAAGCGCCGCTCGGAGGCCCGCGTTCAGGGAAGTCCGGAGTTCCACTACGTAATGGAGGATATGGAGCGACTGCGCAAGCGGCTCGACGAAAATCGGATTTCGCTCAATGAAGACACGCGTCGCGTCGAATTGAACGCGGACAAGCTGCGCAAGGAAACCCGCTCCAAGGAACGTCTCGCCCGTCACGACGAGGAGATGCAGATGATTCGGCTCACGCTCGATAACGTCGATAAACCGAATCTCCAGCCGATTATTTTCCCCGGAAAACTCGCCGCGAACAAGAAGGGCGGGAACAACAAGGTGGCCCCGGAGGCCGCGGATGATTCCGATTCGGAATCGCTCGGCAACGACGACGGAACGAAAGAGCCGGCGATCGATCCGGAACGCGACGAGACCCTCAATATTTTGAAGGACCTCGTCGACTTGAACAAAGGCCCGACGACCGCGAGCACGACGACCAGCCCGGCGGCGAATTGACAATACGGCTAGCGCCAAAGGCGCGGCGTCATCAGCAGACTGGGGCGGCGCGCCCCAGGAACCCAAGCCCAGGCGAGGATCGCAGCGCTGAAGGCGCGATTCATTCTGCTTAATTTGGTGGGATCGACAGACGGAGCCCACGCTGCGATGAGCGAAGCAGATACAGCGAAACTCAGACGGCGATGGGCGCTTTGATCGCGGGGTGCGGATCGTATTCGCTGAGAACGAAATCCTCGAACCGGAAGTCGTAAATATTCTTCACCATTCCGTTCAACTCCATCCGCGGCAGCGGCCGGAATTCACGGGATAACTGCTCACGCGCCTGCTCCAGATGGTTCCGGTAAAGGTGGAGATCGCCGAAGGTGTGGATGAATTCACCCGGCTGCAAATCGCAGACCTGCGCCACCATCATCGTGAGCAACGAGTACGAAGCGATGTTGAACGGCACCCCGAGGAATAAGTCGGCGCTCCTTTGATAAAGCTGGCAGCTCAGGGTGCCCTCGCGCACGTAAAATTGAAACAGAACGTGGCAGGGCGGCAACGCCATCTGCTCGATGTCCGCTACATTCCAGGCGCTTACGATAAGCCGCCGGCTCTGCGGATTCCGTTTAATTTCTGCGATAACGCCGTCGATTTGATTGATGACAGTGCCATTCTGGCAGCGCCAGCGCGTCCACTGCGCGCCATAGACGGGACCGAGGTCGCCCTTTTCATCCGCCCATTCATTCCAAATCGTCACGCCCCGTTCGTTCAGCGACCGCACATTGGTGTCGCCCTTAAGGAACCAAAGCAGCTCATGAATGATCGACTTGAGGTGCAGTTTCTTGGTCGTCAGAAGAGGAAACCTTTCCCGGAGATCGAACCGGGCTTGCGCGCCGAAAACCGATAGAGTGCCGGTCCCCGTGCGATCTGCCCGGGGCGCGCCCTGTTCCAGCACCAGCCGAAGAAGATCGTGATATTGGCGCATGCTGGTTACAGATAAACGCGACAACGATGCCGCATTCAACCCTCATTTGCCTTTGCCCGGTTGGGAGACGGTACACCCTCGTGGCCTTGGAGGCTGCATGAGTGAGCCAGCGCCTCGCCGCTTCGCGCGGCAAATTCGTTTCCTCCAGGCGCGCCTTTCGCCCGAGGGCTACCTGGGATTGCATCTCACGGCTGGGTTGCTCGTCATTCTCGCCGCCGGCTGGTGGTTTGGGGACATCGCGGAAGACATGTCGAGAGACGCAGCCACGCGGCTTCTCGATGAACACGTCGCGTCCTGGTTCCATGAGCGAGCTACGCCGACGCTCACGGAGATCGCCCGCGTCGTGACCTTCTTCGGTTCTGTCGGATTCGTCGCGGTGGCGGCATCCGGCGTCGCCCTCGTCCTGATTGTCCGCAAGTCGTGGGACCGACTGCTTGTACTGACCCTGGCCGTGGGTGGCGGCAGTTTGCTTAATATTCTGCTCAAACATTTTTTCCATCGGCAACGACCCGTGCTGGAAAACCCGCTCCTTACCCTGATGAGCTTCGGTTTTCCCAGCGGCCACACGATGGGGGCAACCCTCCTCTACGGAGTGCTTGCGGTTTTCGTGGTGCACTCGGTTCGCGCCTGGCGGTTTCGCCTCCTGAGTGTTTGCGGGGCTGTCCTTGCGGTCGGGTTAATCGGACTCAGCCGCATTTACCTTGGCGCGCACTATCTCACCGACGTGCTCGGAGCCATCGCAGTTGGTCTCGCCTGGCTCTCATTTTGTTGGACGGGCGTCGACACGCTCCGCCGATGGCGGCGACGCGCCTGGTGAAACGGACTCTACGACGCGAGCAATTGATTGCTGTAGCGCGGATCGCCGGTGACTTCGTCCCCGAGCCAGGCGGGCAGTTGGAAATTTTCCGCGGTTTCTTCCTCGTCGAACTCCACTTCCGCTACGATCAGGCCCTCGTGGCGACCGTGGTAAACGTCGATCTCCACGACGAAATCACCGAACGGAATTTCGGAGCGGGTCTTGACGAGCCGCTTGCCTTCGGTCGCCGGCCAAAGGGCATTAAACTGTTCCGCAGTCAGTTCCACTTCTCGTTCCTCGCGCACTCTCCCAGCTCCGCGTTTGTAGGTGAGTGAGTGTCGATCGCCGGATTTTCGCAGCCGAACCTGCAGGCCATTGTCCAGGCTCACCAGGTATCCCTGCAAAATTTCGGCGCGCGGATAATCCGTCAGGGCTGGCAAATCACGGATCAGAAACTTCCGCTCGATCTCGCGGGCCGCCTTTTCATTCCTGCTCATGATCTTGATCTTACTCCTGATCTTTCCCTTCCGCGCTGCCTTCACAAAGGATCAGGATCAAGATCAAGATCAGGATCAAGATCAGGAAACAGGAGGACCGACCCTACCCCTGCGGGAGGGCCGTTTCGCATTCTTCCAGTTCGGCCGGTTTCGCTTTCCGGAAAATCATCCAGACGCCGGCCAGAATCAGCGCTCCGCCCACGAGCGACCAGAGGCTGAAACTATCCCCACCGAACAGCCAGCCAAAGGCCACGGCGCCCGGCGGCGTAATGAAGGAGATCGTCTGCAGGTTCGTCACCGACATTCGCGGCATCAGCCAGTAGAGCAGCAGGAACGCGATCGCCGAGCCGGGGATTGCGAGATAAAAAAGACAGAACACCGCTCTCGGCGTCCAATGAAAATGGAGCGGATTGCCTTCCACGAAAAAGCCGGTTACGAGCAACGGCACCAGCCCGAAAATCATTTGCCAAGCCGCCACCATCGCGGGAGCGAGGCGAATCGCGCGCGCTTTCAGGAGCACGTTGGAGAAGGCTGCGCCGGCCGCGCCGAAAACGATGGCCACGCCGCCCCAGAAGGCGAGTAATCCACCGAAATCGAAAAGCCGCGAGCAGATCACAGCAACGCCGCCGATGGCGAGGGCTGCTCCCGCAATCCGCGGCGCTCGGAGTGGTTCGTTGGGCAGGATATAATGGGCCGTCACCATCCCGAAAATCGGGATTGTCGCCTGGAGCACCGCGGAGAGACCGGAGGAGACGTAGAGCTCGGCCCAGAAGAGCAGGGCGTAGTTGATCGCGAACATGAGGACGCCGGTATAGGCGAGCAGTTTGAAATCGCGGCGGTTCGGCGGGAGCAGCCGGACCCGGCCAATGGAAATTGCGAGGAGAAGGACGACCGCGATCAGGAAGCGAATCGCCACGAACGAGATCGGTGGCAGATCGCGCAAACCGAATTTGATCGCGAGCCAGGTCGAGCTCCAGATGATGCAAAGGGCGACGAACGCGGCGATCACCGCCAGTTTTCTTCGCTCTTCCGGCATCGACTAGGAGCGCATCAGGTCACACCCGTTGCAACTGCTTTCGCGCGTAAGTTCTCCCGCCTGCTCCTGATCCTGAGCCTGCTCTTGGTCCTCCGGAAAGATCCAGATCACGAGCAGGTTTACAACGTCGCCAGATCGATCACGAAACGATATTTCACGTCGCTCTTCAGCATCCGTTCGTAGGCCTCGTTGATCCGGTCGATCGAAATTTTCTCGATGTCGCATACGATCCCGCGCTCCGCGCAATAATCGAGCATCTCCTGCGTTTCGGCGATCCCACCGATGAGCGATCCGGCGAGGCTGCGCCGACGATGAATGAGACTAAACGCATCAACCGCCAGCGGATCCGGCGATGCCCCGACGAGCACCAGGGTCCCGTCGCGTTTGAGTAACGAAAGATAGGCGTTGAGATCATGCGGCGCCGAAACAGTATCGAGGATGAAATCGAAGCTTTTCTCGTGCTTCTTCATTTCTTCTTCGTTTTTCGAGAGGATCACTTCATGGGCGCCGAGTTTGATGGCCTCGGTTGCCTTGTTGGGTGACGTGGTGAAGAGCGCGACGTGCGCGCCGAACGCGTTCGCGAACTTGACTCCCATGTGCCCAAGACCGCCGAGCCCCACAATGCCGACTTTGTGCCCTTGGCCGATCTTCCAATGGCGCAACGGCGAGTAGGTCGTAATCCCGGCGCACAAGAGAGGGGCGACTGCGGCGAGATCGAGCTTGTCCGAAATGCGCAGGACGAAATTTTCATCGACGACGATACTCTTGGAATATCCGCCGTAGGTGATCCCGCCGGTGTGTTTATCTTTGCTGTTGTAGGTGAAAACCGGGCCGTTGTCGCAAAACTGCTCCAGGTCCGTCCGGCAGTTATCGCAGGTCCGGCAGGAATCGACCATGCACCCGACCCCGGCAAGATCGCCCGCGCGAAAATTTCTTACCTCACGGCCCACGTCCACGACGCGGCCGACGATCTCGTGGCCCGGCACACAGGGATAAGTGGTTCCGCCCCATTCGCCCCGCGCGGTGTGCAAATCAGAATGGCACACGCCGCAAAAAAGGATGTCGATCCGGACATCAGTTGGCCCCGGATCACGCCGCTCGAAGGAAAAGGGTGCGAGCGGTGAAGTTTTTGAGTGCGCGGCGTAGCCTTTGGTCGAATGCATAAGATCGCAGAAGTTACCGTCATCCCGGGCAGCGTCGAGGGGTCCCGTGGCGAAATGTGAAGTCTACGATCCAGAATCCGGCTTGTAGGGAGTCTGTGTCAGACGCCATTGATATCCATCGGCGTTGCACAGATTGGAGCCGCGCGAGGACGCGAGCGACATGGAATGGAAAGCCCCGCGAGGAGTGAGCTTTCGGGAGAGGCGAATCAGACGCCCTGCAAATCCGCCGCAGGCGATTAGTCTATGTCATGCCGCGCCTTTCCGTGCTCGATCTTTCGCCCATCATCGAAGGGGGCGATCCCGCGCTCGCGTTTCGCAATAGCGTCGATCTCGCCCAGCAGGCCGAGCAGTGGGGCTATCACCGTTTCTGGCTGGCGGAACATCATAACCTCCCCGGTATCGCCAGCGCGGCGACATCGGTCGTCATCGGTCATGTCGCCGGCAAAACGAAAACAATTCGCGTCGGCGCGGGTGGGATCATGTTGCCGAATCACGCGCCGCTCGTCATTGCCGAACAATTCGGCACCCTGGAATCGCTTTACCCCGGCCGGATCGATCTGGGCCTGGGCCGCGCGCCGGGAAGCGACCAAATGACCGCGCGCGCCTTGCGTCGTTCCCTCGGCAGCAGCGGCGACACATTTCCGCAGGACGTCATCGAGCTGCAATCGTACTTTGCCCTTTCTCACCCCACCCACGTCCAGGCTATTCCCGGGGCGGGATTAAATGTCCCCCTCTATTTACTCGGCTCGAGCGATTTTAGCGCCCGCCTCGCTGCCGAACTCGGCCTTCCCTTCGCGTTTGCCTCGCATTTCGCTCCCGATTATCTCGAAGTCGCGCTCGATCTTTACCGGCGCCACTTCCAGCCGTCGTCCGGTCTGGCCGAGCCCTACGTCATGATCGGCGCCGGCGTTTTCGCGGCCGAGACCGACGCCGAGGCGCGCCGCCTTTTCAGCTCGGCCCAACTTCAATTCCTGAACCTGATTCGCGGTCGCCCCGGCAAACTCCCGCCGCCCGTCGATTCCATCGACGATCATTGCACCCCCGCCGAGCGCGCTGCGATCGATCAGCGAACGCGCTGCTCCGCTATCGGGTCACCGGAAACCGTGCGACGCCGGCTCCGGGAATTGATCGAACAAACGCAGGCCGACGAAATCATCGCTACTGCCCAAATCTTCGATCACGCCGCCCGGCTCCGTTCCTTCGAAATCGCCTCGGAACAGTTTGGTCTCATGAACGAGGAGTGAGATCCAGGCGTTCCGCATTCGTCATTTTCTTCGGTCTTTCTAAATAAACGATGACAAATAACTGAGCTTCGGCTCAGTCCTTCACAGGAGCTTTTTCCTGCGAACGCTTTGTAGTTACAAATGGTGTCGTTGCATCTAACGAGGATGGCGATCTCCCTGCACCTGGTAACAAAGCTCTACCGTGCCGCTCTTGTAGGCTTTGACCTCCGCCAGATGAAGAGCGACGTCTCGGTCGAGCTTCTCGAAGAATGGGATCCCAGCCCCAATCAAGATCGGCAGGATCGAATAACGAACTTCGTCGGCCAGCCCGAGACGAAGACATTCGCCGGAGACTGTCCCACCTCCCACAAACCAGATGCTCCGGAACCTGGGCCGCAGACGCCCATTCACGAACTGCGCAAGATCGCCTGAATAGAATTCCACGGTCTCCCGGGTCCGCGTCAGCTCGCGACGAGTGATAACGAAGGTGGGTTTGTCGCCGTACGCCCGTCCAAGCCCTTTAGCCTCAAAACTCAACGCAGTCTCATATGTGCGTGATCCCATAACGTAGCAGTCGATCGTCTTGAGGAATGCCGCGACAAATCCTGGGTCCATGGTTTCCCCGCCGGCAAATTCGTCGGACGTTTCGAGCCAGTCCACGCGCCCGTCCTTTCGAGCGATGAAGCCGTCGAGGCTCGCGGCCATGTGGATCGTTACGGAAGAATCAGGGTTTGCCATCGGTTTTGGATCGCTCTTATTCGACCAGGAGTTCACCGCCCCAGTCGGCCGGGTTGGAATCGAAAATCGTCTCCGAAAGTGTCCACAAGCGTCCCCAGGGGTCAACGAAAGAGCATTGACGCTCGCCATACATGTGATCCGCGGGTTCAGCGAGAACACGAGCCCCGGCTGCCTTGGCGCCTTCAAAAAGCTGGTCGATGCCGGTGACCCGCAGCATGACGGAGTGCGCACCGGGACCTTGCAGGGTTGAAGGAGCGGCATCCGCGTGCGCGCCAGGGGTGGCGACAACGATGGCGCCGTCGCCGTATAAGAGCTGGCAGCGATGGTCTCCAATGCGGAGACGTTCGATAAAGGGCAGGGCTGTTGTAAGCCACTCGACGGCTGCCCGCACATCCGGGTAGTAGAGTACGGGTATAACAGCGGAATTTGGCGCCGCGCGGTTCTTCTTCATCATGGAATCGGAGTCAGCTGGTTAGGCTAGCCCAGCAAGAATTTGCTGGCGAATAGCATTATTAGCGTCCACCTGCCACTCCGCAATCTGGCCGTCGCGGACCGGGGCGCGAGCTGACACGGAAATGACCCGCACCGAGTTTGGTTGCTTACGGCCGTTTGACCAGGAGGAGCCCTGTTTAATGTTCGCGCCAATTACGGTACTGTCGCTGTGCCGGTTCAGGATGTAACCGAGCTCGTCGCTCGGTAATTCTGTCAGCCAGCCATTCGACCCACTCGTTGAATTTGGGGTTCTTAGTCGATTCTCTGTATTCCTCGCTCCATTCCTTAGCGCGAGACCAGATGACCATGGCCACGCCGCCAATCAAATCGTCCACTGTCTTTAAGGCAATGATGCGGCAAAAAATCATATAGCCTACGGGCTCCAATCGGATGCTTAACTCAAAGAGGGCCCGCTCCATCGCCTCTCCTTGCTGGCGGATGTATTCAGCGGTCGCATTTTCCGGCAAAGTAGACACAAGCTTGAGCGCATCCGTCCAGGTTGGGTTTTGCGTTGTCTGGATTATAACCACCGCCGCTTGATCGCGTCGCGCATTGTTCGCGGCGCGAACTTGCAAGGCAGTGAACACCAGGGCGCCCACGATCGCCACGGTTGAAACCAGATTGAGGACAGATGCGAAATCAAGATTCGTCATTGCGCTTTAACTCAATTTAGACGCCGAGATCATGCAAATTGGACATCATGGCTGCGTGAGCCTGGAAAAAGAGGATAACGCCAAAGGGATAAAGCAGGTGTGCCGGGAGTTTTTCATCATGGCTCGTAGATCTCGAATCCTTCCTGAGGTTCGTTGAAGGTGGATGGATTCACCGATTCTTTACTGGCGTGCCGAACGCTTTGAGGACGACTCGCGCCGCCGCAACGATCAATTCGTCGCTCCGCTTCGCCTCGGCGTCATTATGCGTTTGGTAAACCGCAAGGATGATTGGCCGACCTTCTGGTGGCCAAAGCACTGCCACGTCATTGGCGGTTCCATAGTCACCCGAGCCGGTCTTATCGCCAACTTGCCAGGTGGCAGGGGCGGCGGCACGTATCCGCTTTGCCCCGGTGGTATTTCCGATCAGCCATTCCTTCAATTGCTTTTGCTGAGAACCCGGCAAACCATCGCCGAGCAGGAGTGATTGCAGTCCCCGCGCTATCGAGGCCGGAGTGGCGGTGTCGCGCAAATCGCCCGGTATCGCCGTGTTCAATTCAGTTTCCCAGCGGTCAAGACGGAATTCACTGCTCCCGATTGATCGTGCAAATGCCGTCACGGCGGACGGCCCTCCCAGGACCTTCATGAGCAGGTTGGCCGAGGTGTTGTCGCTATACTGAATTGCAGCGGCGCATAGTTCGGCAATGGTCATGCCATCGTCGAAGTGCTTCTCGGAAATGGGGGAGTAGGGAGCGAGATCATTCCGGGAATAATGGATACGACGTTGCAGCAGGTCGAGGTCCTTGACGCTTCGTTGTAGGATCGTAGCCGCTAAAAATACTTTGAATGTGCTACAGACTGGAAAACGCTCGTCTGCGCGGTAGCGAATTTGCGATCCGTTGGCCGTGTCCAGAGCATATAAGCCCAAGCGCGCCCCGGCAGCCTGCTCGAGGCCTTTCAGCAGGGCCTCGGCAGAAGATGTTTGCGGCTCTTCTGCATAAAGAGGATGAAGCGCAAAGGCGAGAATCATTGCCGCAGTCGGCAACAAAACTGCACAGCGGGACGGTGCAGTGGAAAACAAGATCTTACTCACCGGAAACGAGATTTGATGACGCCTGGACCTGGGTTGAGCGACCGCTGGCGAGAGGGCGTCGCTCGGAGCGGAAGTGTGGAAGTCATATCAAGAGTGAATCTAAAGCGGCCCGCCGTTGGCTCCATCGTTTGGTAGGCCTCTGGTCGGAGCAGTTACCTGACGGTGAACTGATGACCATGACTTTCCCATGCAATAGCGTCATTGTGGACAGGTTATGTGCTCGCGTAATGTGCTCTGAGCTGCGGATCAACCAATCGCACGAGGGGATGATAAAACCGAATTTCGTAGTGGCCCGGCTCATAGCAATCACCAAATGGCTGCTCGTCGGGGAGGCGGCGCTCCTTGCCAGGCTTGAGCGTCACCTCAGCCATCGGTGTCTCCGGGGTCAACACGCAATAGGTCTTGTCGATGCGGCCGCGCCATATCTCTGCGTCGTTGATGGAGGAAGCGCTACAGCGGAACACGACTGTCTTGTCGCTCCCGTTCCGGCAGATAGCTGTCAGGTGAAGGTCCTTGCCGCGCCTGACTTGTAACGCCACCTCGAAACGAGCGCTGATGCCCTCTATTCGCGCGACGTCTGGCGCGACGTGCTCATGGTGGTAGAAGCAGCCACCAGCGCATAGAAGTGCGAAGGCAATGATGGAGGCACGCTGCATTGGGCCTAATGAGACAAAACTTAGCGACCGCTGGCGGTGGCGAGCAAAGATTGCAATGAATAGGTTTTCATAAAATAACTCGGGACATTGGAGCGGCTAGCGGTTCGCCGCAGTGATTGGTTAGCCGGCAAGCGCCGCATCATGTAAGACCTTGAACAATAAGCCAGAATTTGCAAAGCGGGAAAAACATTCGGTAGTACGAAAGGTCGTTGCTCTGATAATCATATACTTTCCCGAAATCTTGGCTGTGCCTGTCGCCGCGAATGAGAGGCCCAAGCCAGCCATGCCCGTCGCTTCGGACAGGCGAGCTGAGAACCTCGAAGCACCAAACGAACCCGCCGACGTAAAGCGTGAGCAGGACGCCGCAGGTCGTGCCAAGGAGCCGGAGGGGTCGCATGGAGTGGAGGGGAAATGACATCTAACGAAAACAAGACCAGCGACCGCGGCGAGAATGGAGCTCGCGGGAAGCGGCGCGATATGGACCCTGGCCCGAAGGGTGAGCATCGGGCAATGCGAATCAACCCGCCGTCGCGGCAGGAGAAGAGGTTTGAGTCATGGGAATCTTCAGCGAACCGAGTGATATCACCAATCGCGATCGCATCGTTAGAAGTTGCGCGTGGCGAAGAAGCAAAAAATCTGCAAGCTTTGGGTAACAGCTCTCATACCGGGCGATCGACAAGGACAAACACACACCCCGTTTCGGAGTGAACATCGGAATGGACAGATCCGACACTAGCCACGCTCGCCGACCCCGGACCCAGACGCTGGGCGGCCACGATGACCTCACCTTCCAGAACGTAGATGAATTCCGGGCATTCATGCGTGTGCCGGGGAATTCGCGCCCCGGGCTCCAGACAGACGATCTGCATCTCCAGGCCATTAGTCACCGCCACGTCTTTGACTAACAATCCCGCGGCGAAGGTCGAGGGCTTCCACGGTAAATCATCGCACCGCACACAGAGAAGCTGGCCAGAATCAAGCTCGTTCATGCGTTTGTCGATGGAAAGTGGTTAGGTCTTTGTGGGTTATTGGCGGCCGTGGCGCAACGATCTGAGCGCAGCTCCATAACAAGTTCTTCGCCATCATCGCCATGGCACATATCCTCTCGTGCAAGTTGGAATCCGCATTTTTGTAAGACACGGATCGAAGCGAAATTGTGCTTTGCCACATGCGCGTAAACTGGTCGTGCCTCTATCTTGGTCAAGAATTGGGCCAGGGCCGCACTAGCAATCCCCTTCCCCCAATGTGTCTTGCCGAGCCAGTAGCCAATGTTCGGCTCCCCCGCCGCTTTCCAATAGACGACGTTGCCAGCCACGGTGTCGTCCGCGAGGATAGTGTTTAGGATTCCGGTCTCGTTACTCATGATTTTGGCCC
>JBBRMO010000007.1:0-17358 GCA_038230815.1 Chthoniobacterales bacterium | reverse complement strand
CGCGACCGCTTTCGCATTGCATGATTGCCCGGGGGCGATGCCCCAGGCTGCTCATGATCACGCGCCTTCACCGCGACCGCTTTCGCATTGCATGATTGCCCGGGGGCGATGCCCCAGGCTGCTCATGATCACGCGCCTTCACCGCGACCGCTTTCGCATTGCATGATTGCCCTGGGACGATGCCCCAGGCTGCTCATGATCCCGCGCCTTCAGCGCGACCGCTTTCGCATTGCATGATTGCCCGGGGGCGATGCCCCAGGCTGCTCATGATCACGCGCCTCCAGCGCGACCGCTTTCGCATTGCATGATTGCCCTGGGACGATGCCCCAGGCTGCTCATGATCACGCGCCTTCAGCGCGACCGCTTTCGCATTGCATGATTGCCTTGGGGCGATGCCCCAGGCTGCTCATGATCCTGCGCTTTCAGCGCTACACACCCCTCCTCGATGAGCGTGAGGACTGAGATACGGAAACGTTCATTTGAACTTGCGCCTCCTGGATTTTTCAAGATGATTGATCATGCTGACGGAGCGGCAAAGAGGCATCCTGGAATTCATCCAGAACGAACAACGTGAAAAAGGAATCACGCCCAGCACCCGCGAGATCCAGCATCATTTCGGCTTCGCCAGCCAGACGTCGGTGATGCAATACATCAGCACCCTGGAGCGCAAAGGGTTTCTCGATCGTCACGCCCGGAAAGCGCGGGCGTTGATCACCCCCGTGCAGAAAGTGCGCATTACGGACATTCCGATTTACGGACAGATTCCGGCCGGCATGGCCGCCCTTACGGAGCAAACCATCGAGGGGCATGTTTCACTCGATACGCGCTCGGTCAACGCGTCGAAGAACAGCCGCACCTTTGCGTTGCGAGTGCGAGGGGATTCGATGATCGAGGCCCATATCCTCGACGGGGACATCGTCATTCTCGAGGATCGCAAGGATGTGCAGAATGGCGATATCGTCGCGGCCCTGATCGATGGGGAGACGACCTTAAAACGTTATGTCATGGAACATGGCCGGCCCTACCTGAAAGCGGAGAACCCGCTTTATCCAAATCTCGTTCCGGCCCGGGAACTGCGAATTCAGGGAGTGATGGTCTCACTGGTGCGAAAGCAGATGCCGGTTTCGCGCCGAAACGCAGCCAGGCGTTAACTGTTCAGTTGAACATATTTCTCGGTTATGCCAGTTTCGGGCATGGCCGCGAGCAGGACGATAATCGATCTCCGTCACCTCCTGGCGGAACGTTTTCCCCAAACCTCAGCCGCGGCCCGGGCGCATCTGGAAACGGGAGTGTCGGCCCTGGATGAAGTGATCGACGGGGGGTTGCCTAAAAACGCCATCACGGAATTGAGCAGCCCGAACCTGAGCGCCGGCAGCGCTTTCTTGATTCACGCTTTGTTGCACCGCGCCCATCGTCTCGGATTTTTCGTCGCTCTGATCGACGGGCGAGATTCATTCGATCCTCAGACGACAACGAACGCGGCTTTGCGAAACCTGCTTTGGGTTCGCTGTTCGAAGACGAGCGACGCCGTCCAGGCCGCCGATTTACTCGTGCGGGATGGGAATTTTTCCCTGGTCATTCTCGATCTGGTCCTGAATGCGAGCGAAGAGCTGCGCAAAATCCCGCAGACCCATTGGTATCGGTTGCAGCGGCTCGTGGAAGCCGTGCCGACGGCTTTTCTGGTCCTCACCCGCCAGAGCATCATAAGCAGCGCGCAATTAAAATTGTCGCTCGTAAACGTCTGGCGATTACCGGACCTCGAACAGCCGGACCTCGCCGCGCGGCTCAACATTCAGGTGAACCGCAGGCATGGGGGCAGAGAAATAATGGCAGGAGCCGGCTGATGTTCGCGACGATCTATTTGCCGGATTTTTATTTGCAGGCCGCGCTCCGTCATCAGCCGGAGTTGTCCGACCAACCGGTCGCCCTGATCGACGATCAGGAAAAAAAGGCGGTCATTATTCAGCTCAACACCGTCGCCGAACAAACCGGCGTGCGGGCGGGAATGACGCCGAGCCAGGGATTGGCGCGTTCGCTGGCTCTGATCATCAAAGGACGAAGCCAGGCGCAGGAAAGGATCCTGCAGGACATTCTTCTTCATTTTGCCGGGAGGCTCGCGCCGTATGTCGAAGCGACCGCGCCAGGGATCTCGACCGTGCAATTTACCGAGACGAGAAACCTGGCAAAGAAAGTTTCATCCATTGTGGAAGAACTCACCTTCTCTGGAATCGTCGTCCAGGCCGGGATTGCACCGACGCCGGACGCCAGCTTTCTTGCCGCGCACCTGGCGAGACCGGTATTCCAAACCGATAATGCGGAAGAATTTCTCGCCGCCCTCCCGATCGAAGTCCTGACGGTCTGAACCATCGAGTATCGCTCGCGTGCAGGTGGATCGAGCGCTCCGTCGCTCGATGCCAGTCAGGCGGCAAAGCCGCATTCTATTGGCATCGCCCCCGAAAACGTTCGGGGCCGATCCACCGCTTCCTTCCCTGGCTCCGAAATCGCTTCCTTCCCTGGCTCCGAAATCGAAGTCGGATGAACTGCATTTCGCCGGATCGCAGTGGACCGTCGTTATCAACCACCCGCGAAATCAGGATATTTGTCGTGGAGCTGTTTCGCGGCGCGGTCCGCTTCCTCTTTCTTGCCCGCCTTCTGATAAGCGAAGGCCGCCTTTTGCAGCGCCCGCGGAGTGATGGCGGGATCGTCATAGAGGAGAGCCACCCCCATGAAAGCCTTGCCGGCTTCCTCGAAATTCTGGCGCTCGATTTGCACATCGCCCGCCAGCAGGCGCGCTTCCGCATTCACGCGTCCTTCCGGTTGCAGCCTCATGATCTCCTCTGCGATCTTTTGCGCTTCATCTGGCTTGTGTGAGGAAATCTTCGCCCCGCCCAGAGCCAGCAGGGTTTTCGCTTTCGCCGCCGGATCCGTCGCGACCTGCAGATATTTTTCGTAGGCGGATTCCGCCTCCGCGAAGTTCTTCAGTTTGGTCTGCGCGTCGGCGAGATAGAACCAAAAATCGGGTTTTACGTTGCCGAGGTTGTCGCTCCTGCCCAGAAGCGTCAGGAATTTTGCAGCAGCCGCGTAATTCTTTTCGTTGTAGGACTCGAGGCCAAGCCATTCGAGAATGTCCGCCGGAATTTTTGTGTCGGGACTGGCGGCCACGAATGCTTCTACTTCCTTGCTCAGGGCCGGCCGGTCCTTGAGGTAAAACAATGAGGAAACAATGCGGAGCGTCGCCGGATTGTAATATTGCTCCTTGTTCAGCTGCCGGGCGGCGTTGAGCGGCGCCAGGGCGCCTTTATAATCCTTCGCTTCGAAAGCCGCTTTGCCGATGTAATAATTCGCCTGCGCCGCGACGGAACTCTTCGGAAATTCCTTCAGCAACTGGCGGAAGGCGTCGGACATTCCTCTTGCGTCCTCTTTCTGACCGAGGATCAGGGCCTTTTGCTGGAGCGCTGCTTCCCGCTCGCGCGCCGCGGGATATTTTGCCAGCAACGTGTTCAAGTCTTCCAGGGCCGTGTCGTAGTTTTTGTTCGCCTGGCTGGCCAGCGCACGTTGGGTCAGGGCGGAAGGCATCTGCGGATTGTCCGGAAACGCTTTCACAAAATAGTCGAAAGCATCAATCACGTTCACGCCATCCTTCAGTTGGACGTAGCACCACCCGAGTTTGTAGGCGGCTTCAGCGCGCAGTTTCGGAGAAAGGTGCGACGCCCGGAGCTCGCTGTAAACTGGAGCCGCCTCCGCGAATTTCTGGTCCTTGTAGAAATGTTCGGCCTTAAGCAACTTCGCCTGGTCGGCGCGTTCCGGCGCCGGATTCGATTTCAGATACTCATCAATCTCCGTGAGCAAGGTCGGCGCGTTGGTGTTGTAGAAATTGATCAGACGCTGGTACTGCGCGTCCTTCGCCTCTTCCTTGCCCGGATACTTCTCGATGATTTGCCGGTAAACCTCGTCCGCCTCCTTCGTGTGCCCGAGCTGGCGGTGGCTATTCCCGACGATCAACATCATCTCCGCGCGCACCTCCTCGGGAATCTCTTTCTCGCCGCGCTTGTACTCTGCCACCACTTTGTCGTATTGGCCCGATTGATACTGCAGCCGGAGCAATCCGACTTCCGCGATGGCCCGCCACTTCCCCGCTTCCGGCAGGGACCGACCCTTTTGCAGTAAACTGAGAGCCTTTTCCGCCATCGCCTTGTCGATTTTGCCTTTCTCGGTCTGCTGCAGGTCGACCGCGACCATGCCGGCGCGCACCGTCGCTTCCGCCTTCAGCGCCGGCTTCTGGGTTTCGTTGGCGAGTGCTTCGTAGTTTCGGAACGCATCCAGTTTTCGACCGCGGGCCAGCGCGATCGTGCCCGCCGCCATTCGCGCATCTTCCCGAAAGGGATTCGGATTTTTTGCTTCAGCGACCTGCTGATAGACATTTTGCGCGTCGTCTTTGCGATCGACATTTTCAAGACAACGCGCCTCGAAGTACTTCGCGGAAAGAGCCAAAGCCGGCTCTCTCGACTTCGCAGCCGCCCGATGAAAAAGCGGAAGGGCCCCCGCATAGTCCTTCTGCGTGAAGAGGATCTCGGCGACGCCGTAGGAAGCCGGGCCGGCGAATTCGCTCTCGCCGTAATTGTCGAGCACACTCTGGAAACTTGTCCGCGCCGCGGTGGTTTTGTTCAGGGCCCGGTAACATTCCGCCAGGTAAAAATAAGCGCTCGCGCGTCCGGGAGCGCCCGGGTATTGAGCGAGGAATTTTTCGTATTCCGGCGCCGCCAGATCGTAAAGTTTCCGGGAGAAAAGACCGTTCGCGTAATCGAGTTGCCGTCGATCCGAGGCTTCAGGTTCGGCCGGCGGCGAATCCGAACTCGAGTCGGACGGGCTCGTCTTCGGAACAGCGCCCGGATCCGCCGGGCTCCGGCGCGGCTTGACGGACGGGGCGGGTGTATCGAATGGCACTGCTTTCGGCGTCGGCGGCTCGTCCACCGGCTGGGCGCGCCGGACCTCCGGAGTCTTTTGCTGAGCAAAAGCAGACGAAACCGCCCCAAGAAAAATCAGCGTCGCTTGCACGAGGCAAACTGCGCCCCGCCGCGTTTTCATTTTGCGGTCGCGAAAGCGACGTTCGTTACGCCTGCTTCGCTGCAAATGTTCAGAACGCCCACGATGTTTTTGTAGGCGCCCGTTTCATCGCCTCGAATCACTACCGCCTGGTCGGGGTAGAGCTGGACGAGATTTTTCAGCATGTCACTCAGCTCCGCGGTCGTGAGGATTCGGCGATTCACCATCACGTTGCCGTCGGCTTTTACATTGACGACAATATCGCCCATCGTCGCGGTCTTCTCTTTCGCCGAGGAGGCCTTCGGGACCTTCACGTCGAGCTCGTTTTCATTCCGGGCCGCGTTCCAGGTCAGGAGGAAAAAAATCAGAAGCAAGAGGAGCACATCCACGAGCGGCGCAAGCTGAATGCCCGGATGCTGCGGAGTCGCGTGCCTGCGCAAGTTCATAGTGGAAGGGCGCCCGCCGACCGAGGGCTAAAATTCATCTTCGAGCAGAACCGGGGTCCGCTCTGGAGTCCGCTTATTATACTGCAAGGAAATGAGCGCGAGAATGTGCGTCACGGCTGATTCCAATTCGGAGATGATCCGTTGGACCCGTCCGCGGAAGTAGGCGTAGCAAATCATGCCCGGAATGCCAATGGCGAGGCCCGCCGCGGTGTTCAAAAGCGCGGTACTGACCCCGCTCGACAACAGCGCGTAACGTTGCGTCCCCAGGTCCGCACCCAGGGCGCTAAAAGATTTGATGATTCCGAAGACCGTTCCGAGGAGCCCAAGCATCGGTGCGATCGTCCCTATATCGGCCAGATAAATGACGCGATTGTTCAAGGCCGACGCCACCCGCGTACCCTCCGTTTCCGCAATCTCCCGGATCTGGGCAAATTCCGCGGTTGGATTCTTGGTCGTAAAATCGAGGACCTTCTGGACGACCCGCGCAATCGCTTCACCGTGACGATTTGAAACGGCGAGAAGCCCCAGGTAATCGCGTTTGCGGAGGAGCGCATCAGCCGTCGCCATAAAGCCGCTCGAAACGACCGAGCCGCGCCGGATGGTTAGCAGATAGGTCACGACCAGCATCACGAAAACGATCGAAAGAGCGAGGAGCGCGCCCATGACCGGTCCACCCGCGATCAGGGTATCGAGGAGCGATTTCGTCCGAGGCAAATCAGGACTGATCGGCGCCGGAGTCTGGGCCAGCCATGGCATTGCGCCCGCGAAAAGCGCGAAGAGATTTTTCATTCCGAAAGTGCGGTAACGATAGGCAGCGAGGGTGGCAGATGCAAATGGCGGTCAGAGTCACAGACCGCGGCCCCTCAACCGCCGTTCAAACAAACGTCTCGCCGGCGAGCCAGCGACGGACGCGAAAGATATGGGCAGGCTGGATCTCGGGATTCAGCTCGACGTAGTTTCTTTCGCCCCGCCATAGGTAACGGGCATCCGTCAAAAGGTCGTGGACCTGGTAAACGTCGGAATCCATCGGGCCAAATTCGGACAGCGGGATGTAAACATACGAGCTTTGCGACCGGCTCGGATCGAGATTCACAACCACCAGGATGATGTTATCGCGAGCTTCCGTCATTTTCGCGTAACAGAGGATGGCGTCGTTGTCCGCGCGATAGAAACGCAGGTTTTCGTAAAGATGAAGCGCCCGGTTCTCCTTTCGAATTCGGTTCACCCGGGTGATCCAGTCCTTGATATTGCCGGGGGCATCCCAGTCGCGTTCTTTCAGCTGATACTTTTCGGAGTCGAGATATTCCTCCCGGCCGGGCAGAGCCGCGTTTTCGCATAACTCGAAACCACTGTAGATCCCGTAGATGCTTGAGAGCGTGGCCGCCAGCACCGACCGGATCATAAAGGCCGGTCGCCCGCCCCCCTGCAAGTGGTGAGGCAGAATGTCGGGCGTATTCGTCCAGAGATTGCCCCGAAAATATTCGCGCATGTTAGTCTGGGCGAGCTCGCTGAAATACTCCGTCAATTCGGCCTTGGTGGTTCGCCAGGTGAAATAGGTATAGCTCTGGGTGAAGCCGGCCTTGGCCAGCGCCTTCATCATTTTGGGCTTCGTAAACGCTTCCGAAAAAAAAATCACGTCGGGATACCGAGCGCGCACTCCCGTGATGAGGAACTCCCAGAACGCCACCGGCTTCGTGTGCGGATTATCGACCCGGAAAATGCGAACGCCCCGCTCCGCCCAGAAAAGGATAATGCTCTTCATTTCCTCCCAGAGGGCCCGCCAGTTCTCGCAGCGGAAATTCAACGGATAAATGTCTTCGTATTTCTTCGGCGGATTCTCCGCGTATTTGATGGTTCCATCAGGGCGTTTGTAAAACCATTCCGGGTGTTCGCTCACATAGGGATGATCCGGTGAGCAGTTGATCGCAAAATCGAGTGCAATCTCCATCCCGCGGCCGCGAATTTCGTTCTCGAGCCAGGCGAAATCTTCGAAGGTGCCGAGCGACGGCTCGATCGCCTTGTGCCCGCCCACCTCACTGCCGATCGCATAGGGCACGCCGGGCTCGCCCGGCTGGCAGGTCACGGAATTGTTGCGCCCTTTCCGGTTCGTATGGCCGATCGGATGGATCGGCGGGAAATAAATTACGTCGAATCCCATGGCCTTCGCATCCTCGACGCGCGGGAGGCAATCGCGCAAAGTCGAGCCGCGATCGCCCAGCCCTTCGGCCGAACGCGGGAAGAATTCATACCAGGCTGCGGTGCGCGCCCGGCTTCGATCGACCAGCACTCGGGGCGCGGGACCGTACTGCGTGGAATCAGCTCGATCGGGATTGGTCGCCATTAGGACTTCAAGCTCACCCGAATGTGCGATCTCATTGACCTGGGCAGGGGCGCCGGCGCGAATCAAATTCGCCAACTCGCGGAGCCGCTCGGCGTCAGTGAAATTAGCGGCGCGCTCCGCCGCGGCCTCCAGCAAAGCCGCACCTTCCAGCGTTTCGCTCGACAAGTTCTCGATGCCGGCCTCGAACTTCGCGGCAAACTCATGCTGCCAGCCACGGAAGATGTCTGTCCACGCTTCGACGGTGTATTCGTAGATCGCGTTTTCATAGAGGGTGCAGACCCCCCGCCATCGATCATTATCCACATGCGCCATGGGCGTTTCGTGCCATTGCGTCCCGCCGACCTGCCGCCATTTTAACGCCGCCGCGACCACATCATGGCCATCCTTGAAAACGTCCGCCTCCACCGCAAGGTCGTCGCCCACGACACGCTTGACGAGGTAGCGCCCGCCATCCACAAGCGGCTGCAAATTCTCAATAACAGCGGTGGGAAAGGCCCTTAGCATGGGCCATCAATCAACCGCAATTCGCCCGCGGCGAAAGGGGAATTCTCCTTTTGATATTCGTCCCATCCCACGCGGCGAAGATGGGGGAGACCTCGCGCTGGCGCCGGCTGACGTGGAATGCCGGTTGTAACGCGGAAGCGATTAACCGCTTGAGAGGTCCCCCGAAGCACTCCGCCAGCCTCGGGATGACAAGCGCTTAGGCCGCGAAATAAAAGGCGCACTCGTAGAGGCCGGAGGTGCGTGTCTCTTCCCGCCGCACTTCAGTTCCCAGGACGCCTTCGAAGAGGTCGTGCTCGAGACGGCCGATGATCGGATATTGATCGAGCAAATTCAGGATCGGCGAATGGCATTCGAGAATCTGGGGACCGCCTTCTTTCTCGTCGGCCACAACCTGCGACATGTAACCTTCCTTCTCCCGCTGGGTCGCAAGCCATTTTGCGCGCTCGACGACGGTATCGCCCTTTACCTTTTGTTTCAGGCCCACCGTTTTCCGTTCGAACACACCGAAGAGCAGCTTCTCGGGACCGTTCGCTCCATGCACTTCCTTGATCGATTTCAGCAGCTCCAGCGTAAAGTCGTTACTGTCGCAGGGAAACAGATCGTGGGTTCGGCGGGTGAGACGATAGACCATTTCGGGTCGACCCATCTTTTGGGGGCGTCGCCAGGTATCGAGATAACCGTCGCGCTCGAGAGTGAGACAATGCTGCTTGATGCCCATGTAGCTCATTTTCATGCGCGAGACGAGCTCGTTCACGGAAAGACCTTTGGTGCGCTTGAGCGTGTTTAGAATTTCCAGCCGCTGGGTGCGGCCAATTTCGGCAAGTAATTGTTGGTTCACTGCGGGCTCCTCGGTAGAATCGGGGCCGAGATTACCCGCGCTCACCTTGGAAAGGCAATAACAAACTTACGCAAGGTTCAGGAGCAAAGGAAATTACGGTTCCGGCAAAATCAGCTGCCCGGACGAAGCCTCGAAAAAGTGCACACTTTCCAGCTGAATCGCGAAATGAAGCCGGTTCCCGCCTTTGCCCTGATCGCCCCATTGGCGACTACGGCAGATCAGCTCATGAGCCCCCGTCTGAATGTATAGATCTGTCCCTGTGCCACTTAGCTCGGCACGCGCCACCAAGGCACGGAAACTGGCTGCTAGCCGATCCCCATCTCCCGCCGCAGAGGCGATCTCAATTTCCTGGGGACGGACTCCGAGCACGACTGATTTCCCAACAAGGTTTTCCGCGCCCCGGAGCCGGGAGGCTGGCAGTCGGAGAGCGATGGTACCATCTCCATCCTCCGAAAAAAGGAGTCCGGCGCGTTCCTGTTTCAGCGTGCCACGCACGAGATTCATCGGCGGATCGCCAAAAAAACCGGCGACAAATAGATTCGCAGGTTCCCGGAAAACAGTGGCCGCATCCGCATCCTGCTGCGGACCCGCCTGATTCATGATCACCGTCCGTTCGCCTTGCGCGAGCGCTTCAACCGGGTCGCTCGTCGCATAGATGATCGTCGCGGAGGAGCGTTGCTGCAGCTTTCCGATTTCCGCGCGACCGCGCCTCACCGCATCGGGTCCGAGGCCGGAAAACGGCTCGTCGAAAAGATATACTTTCGGTTGAAGCGCCATGGCCCTGGCAAGGCCTACGCACCGTTGTTGTTCGGGTGAAAGAGAGAACGGGAGTGCCGTCAGTTCATTCTCCAATCCAAGGATCGTTGCGACCGCCGTTACGCGTTTGCTGATTTCCGCCGGCGAAAATTTTCGGCGCTCCAGGCCGATCGCCAGGTTTTCGTAGACCGACATTCGCGGATATGGCGTGTAGTCGCGCGACAGGAAGGCAACACCTCGCTCGCCTGGGGGAACATGGTTGATCCGTCGCTCGTCGACGAGGATCTCGCCCTGCAATACTTCATCCAGCCCGCAGATCATGCGCAGGATTGAGGAATGGCCGCAGCTCTTGGGTCCCGCCAGGACGACGAATTCGCGATCCCGAACATGAAGATTGAGGCGGGCTGATCCCAAATCGATTTGATTAAGCGTCACGCTTGCCATGTTTCAATTGAACGGAAGCGGAACTACCTCGACTGCAACGCCAGGTTTTGTTGCGGAATCAGCGCTGGATCGCGCCAGAAGATGCATGCCGTCGGAATTGAAGCCGCGTTTTACGTAACCGAGCGCAATTTCCTTTCCCAGGCGCATGCTTTGGACAGCACTGGTAATCCAGCCCACGTCTTTGCCCGCTTCAGCTTCCGCCGTGAGTCGCATTCCAGCTTCGAGCGGCGCATCCGTAAGCGAAACCAGGCCGCAAAGGCGTTTGTTAGTTTGGGCGGACATTTTCATGCGTGAAATCACTTCCTGCCCGATGTAACACCCTTTTCCGTAATCGATCGAAGTCATCTCGAGATTTGCTTCGATCGGAATGATTTCGTTGGTCAGCTCTCGGCCCCAGCGTGGAATGCCTCGTTCAATTCGAAAAACTTCGGCGCAGGACCCCTCGCAAACAATAAAGTGGCTGGAAAGTTGTCGCCGGATCTCTGCCTCCAGCGACGAATCGACCCAGAGGTCCCAGCCCGCCACTCCGAATCGAGCAACGGCCACCATTCTGGCCGTGGGCGCGACGGCTGGCGCTGAATCCCCGATGATATGGAAAATTGAAAATCGGGGACTGACATCTTCCAGCCGCACGTCGTCCGCGATGATGTAGCGCTCGAGTCTCGCGGGAAGTTCCTCCCGCAATTCCGGATCGGCGTCCAACAGAAAACTGCCGGCGGCGTCCCTGGAAATGAAGACATGCGCGCTTAACTTCCCCTTCGCGTTCAGGACAGAGGCTTGAATCGCCAACGTGTTTGTGGCGTGCCGGAGGTCGTTCGTGATTTGGCCGTTCAGGAAACGCAAAGAGTCGGCGCCGTCCAGGCGTAACTTCACCCGCGAGGAGAAGTCAAAAAAAGCCGGTCCTCTTATATCAGGCACTGGCGTCATAACCGACGCGTCGGAAGGATTCAATCGTCGGTCCGCCGGCGCCAGAAACCACCCCACAATCCGCGGGGCTCTTCGCCGTCCTCTTCCTTCAGTGGCGCGGGGAATGAGAGAACCGCTTCTTCCTTCGACTTGGGTTCCGGCGTCGCGCCAGGCTCCGGTGAAGCAGAAAGCGCCGGCGCAGGTTCGCTTACGGCCGCGAGCGCCGTGGGAGGGTCACCCACTTCGGTAGCCGGTTTCGACTTCTCTTCAACTGTCGCCAGCGCCGGGATCACTTCCCCCATCGACTTCGCCTCCGAGGGTACCTCCGCGCTCGTTTCGACCGCGACCGGGACCTTTTCGGCGGGCGCCGTGTTGGTTTCGTCTATCCCGGCGAGACGCGGCTGGTCCTCTTCCCCATTCACCTGCCCTCCAAGTGGACCGCCCGTTGGAAAATATTGGCGGAAAAGCGACGAATAGTCGGCATCACCCCGGCCTTGCCGCATCTCCTCGGTTAACCCATGCCGGGAGGCGTCCGTGGCGCCGAATTCAATCCCGAATCCACGGGCGAGCCGCGTCGCGATGACGACGTCCTTCAGCATGTGCTTCACCGAGAAATGCGGCTCGAAATTCCCTTCCATCATCATGGGCAATTTCATATCGAGCGTCGCCGAATTGCTTCCGTTGTTTCGCATCGCCGCCGCAAATTTCTCCGGAGGCAGCCCCGATTTCGAGACGAGGGCCAGCGCTTCAGCCGCTGCCTGCACGCTCGCGGCTGTGATCATGTTCGTCGCCACTTTGATCGTCGTCGCGTCGCCGACTTTCCCCATCTCAATGATCTCCTTGCTGCTCGCTTCCAAGACTGGACGCGCCTGGCGCAACGCCGCTTCGTCGCCGCCTACGTAATAAACCAGCTCGCCCTTTTCCGCCGCGGTCTTGCTGCCGGTAAAGGGACAGTCGAGCAATTGCGCGCCGCGTCGCTCCACGATTTCCGCCGCCGCTCGCATCGTATCGGGCGAAACCGTGCAGTGCGCCATCACGACGTGGTGCGCCGTCAGGTTCGGCTGCATCCGCTGCACCATTTGGAGGAGCGCGTCATCGTCCGATACGAAAATCTGAATGAAATCGCACAGCTCTGCGACCTCGGCGGGCGAGCCGACGAAATTCGGGACAGGGCGCGGTGTCCGGTTCCAAACGAAAACGTGGAACCCGCGTTCCCGCAGATTATTCACGACTCGCTGGCCGATGATTCCGAGGCCAAGAACTCCAATATTTTTTCGTGTCCGACTCGACATTTCTAAGGTGGTTGCGGCGGTGGTAACGTTTTACCGCCGCCCGCTGAAAATCACGGCAAACCCGCGGGGAAGCAATGCCGAATTTTCATCGCGCATCCGACGGAGCGTCTCTGAACAGGTGGGGCACACCTGGATTTCCTCTCCATGAGGGAGAGGAAACAAAACTCTGCGGCTATCCATTAGTCGCTGTCCGGCGGTGGTTACTCGGAATGACTGAATTTGTCGGCAAGGCGCGCTCCGACCGCGGCGCGGTGCTCGTTGGCGAGGGCGAGGGAAATTGCCGGGCGGGCTTCGTCGAAGCTGAGGAGATGCGCGTCTTTGATCTCGGTGAGCCGGGCTATGTGGAAGCCGAGATGGGAACGAAAGGGCTTACTGGTTTCGTTCTGGCGCAGCTTTCTGATCTCAGCAACGAACTCCGGCGGCATGCGGGATTCGGCAAAGAAACCGAGATCGCCGCCACGGGATTTCGTAGCTTCGTCCTCGGAAGACTCGGCGGCGAGTTGCGAGAAGGCCTCACCTCGAGCAAGCCGCACGGCGAGGACGCCAATCGCTGCCTCCTTCTCTTCGACATCTTCAGGGGGCGTGTCCGCAGGGGCCGCCAGGAAAAGATGGGAAACTCGGAAACGGATCGGCTGCGCGAAGAAGGCCGGATGCGTATCGTAAAATCGCCGGCATTCCAATTCGGACACGACTACCCCCGGCGCGATCTGTTTCTCCAGCCAGGCGAGTCCACGGAACTGAGCCCCGATGTTCTCGCGCAGAAATGGAACCGAAATTCCGTTGGCGTGAAGTGCGGCGTGAAACGCTTTTTCGTCGGCGAATTGCGCTACCACCAGGCCCATCTCCCGTTCAATCCGTGCTGGATCGACCATTTCATTCGCCCCTGCCAGTTTTAAATTCTCAGCGGCAACCAGATCCGAGGTGTCTCCACCCGTGGCGGGGCCAACGTCCGTTTCGTAAATTCCTTTTCCATTGGTGAGGGCAACCAGATGTCCGCGACCGGAGAGGAGCCCGGCCCAATCACGCAACGCCTTCGATTGGCTCAGCAACTCGCCGGCGCCAAAACCAGCCACGAGCGATGCGGCGATCAACCCCAGCAGCCGATATTGCGATCTCATTTGAAGGCAAATTCGGAAAGATAATACGAGGCGACCGCGCCCGTAATGCGCAGACTTTCGGCCCCGATCTTATCCATCGTGTCCCCAGGCGTGTGCCAGGGCGGATAGTCAAAATCAATCAGGTCTATCGTCGGAATCCCGGCATCATTCAGGGGAGTGTGGTCGTCGATGATGTCGCGATCAAAATAGGTGAAATGCTTCCGCAATTTCAGGGCATCGGCGGACCCAAAGATATCCCGGGCTAGCTCCGGCGGCGAATCCGGCGGGAGCGTAATCGTGAGCGATTTATCCCCGACCATGTCGAACAGGAGGCCGCCCCGAAGGAGCTTTACCTTGTCCTGCGCGGCGAGTTGTTTTGCAAAATAACGACTGCCGTAGAGCCCGTCCGTTTCCGTGAACGCTTCATAGGCCTCCTCGCCATCGAAGAAAACAAGTTCCACTTTTCGGGCGAGCTCTGGACGCTCCGTCAGGACCCGCGCCAGTTCCAGCAGCACGCCGGTGCTCGAGCCTCCATCGTTCGCCCCCACAAAGCGCGCCTTGTCGAAAGTCTTCGTATCGTAGTGCGAGCAAACCAGAAACAACGGCCTGGCATCGTTCGCGCCGAACGTGGCGATCAGGTTTACGAACTGAATTTTCCCGCGCGGCGTCTCGTCCGAAAAACCCTGGCGTTCCACCTTCCATCCAGTCGACTCAAGCTGGCTCACCAGATAGCCTCTGGTCTTTTCGATCGCTTCAGTCCCGGGCGGGCGCGGACCGAAATCAACCATCGCCTGGACATGGGCGAGCGCCTTTTCACCGGAGAAATCCTCCCAAATTTTTTTCTGCGCACTTTGCGACGACGATGAATTGCTTCGATTGCACGCGACGAGAAATCCGAGGGTGAGGAGGGCGAAGGCGGATCGTGCGCTCCGCGCCCGATGACAACAAAATCCCGGCTTCGCCGGCACTATTCTAACATCGAGCGATCCCGCCGCTGCGGGACTCGATCCGCCCAGCCTAGGTCTCCGCCGAGGGAAGTCCCAGAGCGCTGAGAACGCGCTGAAGATCGTCGTTGCCATAATATTCAATCTCGATCCGGCCTCGCTTCTCTCCGTGGTGCAGCGTCACTCTCGTGCCGAGATATTCCTGTAACCGATTTTGCAAATCATCGATCGTGGCCGGGGTCGCGGTCGCCACCCCTTGCCGTCTCCGGCGCGGACGGGTTCCGCCGAGTTGACGCGCGACCAAACGCTCCGTCGCGCGCACCGTCGCACTCCGGCGCAGGATCGTCTCCGCGACGGCCCGCTGTTCCTCGGGCTCCTTCAGCGCGAGCAATACCTTGGCATGCCCGACGGACAACAATCCCTGGGTGAGCCACGCCTGCACCTGCTGATGGAGATCGAGCAACCGCATCGAATTCGCCACCGCCGCGCGGCTCCGTCCAACTTTTTGCGCGATATCTTCCTGACGCATCCCGAATTCATTCGCCAGTCGGGCATAGGCCTGCGCTTCCTCGATGGGATTGAGGTCCGCGCGTTGCAGATTTTCAATGAGCGAAAGTTCGAGAACTTCTAGATCGGTTGCGACACGGGTGATCACCGGAACTTTTGTCAGACCAGCTTCCTGCGCGGCGCGCCAACGTCGTTCGCCCGCGATCAGTTCATGTCGGCCGGCGATGTTCCGGACCACCAGTGGTTGGATGATGCCGTGCTGCCGAATCGATTCGACCAATTCCGCCAGCGCTTCCCGCGCAAAATCTTTCCTGGGTTGGAACGGGCTCGGCTCGATGCTGGTCAGATCGACCTGCTGAATCTTTTCACCCGGCTCGGCTTCGAGACGGATCGACGTGGATCGCGTGCTGATTAACGCGCTAAGACCTTTCCCCAGTGCCGACTTCGCCATGCGAGGCAGGTTATCGGTTGAGCTTCACGGACGCAAACAGCATTGGGGGGGCCCGTTATCCCACCGTAGTCGAGGGAGCCCGTGGAAAGTCGCGCGGCGTGCTCCGGGATCGCTCGACTACGCTCAGGACGACGGGGTTTCGAATTTTGCGAACGCTTCTCCTCGCCGCTACTGTGCGCGCATGGCGGACGAAGTTTTCACCCTCGGTCATTCTCCCGATCCCGACGACGCGTTTATGTTTTACGCGATGGCGGAAAACAAAATCGATTTGCGAGGCTACCGATTCGAGCATCGGCTCGAAGACATCCAGACCCTCAACGAACGCGCCACGCGCGGCGAGCTGCATATCTCTGCGATCTCGATTCACGCCTTCGCTTACGTCAGCGATCGCTACGCCCTTCTGCCCTGCGGAGCGAGCATGGGCGACGGCTACGGTCCGATGGTGGTGGCAGCAAATACGGCAGGCCTCGCCACGGATGCTTCGGACGAACAGATCCGCGCCTGGCTCCGGACCCGCAAGATTGCCATTCCGGGGCGGATGACGAGTGCCTATCTCGCCGCGCAAGTTTATCTGGGTGATTTCGACCACATAGTGGTACCGTTCGATCAAATCTTTGATGCGGTGAAAGCTGGTCGAGCCGATGCCGGACTGATAATTCACGAAGGCCAGCTCACTTATGGCCGCTCAGGATTTACCAAAGTCATTGACCTGGGTGAATGGTGGAAGCGCGAGACCAGTTTGCCGCTCCCCCTGGGTGGGAACGTCCTGCGCAAAGACATTGCCCTTCCGGTGCAGCGCGATTTGCTCGCGATCATGCGAGAAAGTATCGAGTACGGGCTGAACCATCGCGATGACGCGGTGAAACATTCCATGCCTTATGCGCGCGACATGGACGCGACCCTGGCTGGAAAGTTCATCGGCATGTACGTTAATGATTACACCCGCGATTACGGCGAGACCGGGCGCGAGGCGATCCGGCAGTTTCTGGGAACCGCGCACCGACGCGGATATATCGATAAAGAGCCGGCGATCGAGTTTCTGGAATAGACCTTCTGATCATCCCGAGCAAAGCGAAGCGACGTCGAGGGAACCTGAGGAAATCACTCGACGTGGAACGGGGTCCCTTGACTCCGCTTCGCCTGCCGCCCCTACTTCTTCGGCTTCGCGGCTGGTTTACCGGCTTCCCTGGCAAACGTCTTCACGCGCTCGAATTCCTTTTGGAACCCGCTGGCGAAATCGTGGGTGCCGTACTCGAAAAGCACGACAAAGCAGAAGGTAAAAAAGACAAAGAGGACGAGCCAGAAGAGCCCGCGAAGCAACGACATGAACCGATGGTAACTTACTCACTCGCGCAGGTCAACGGGCACGCTTGACCCCCCAAAGTTCAGATTGAACCGCAGAGTGAAACTGCCATTCTGTCCGAGCCATGCGGGTACCTTTGCTCGACCTTAGCGAACAGTATGCCGCGCTGGCCGCGCCGATTCGCGCCCAGATCGACGAAGTGCTCGCGACGCAGAATTTCATCCTCGGTCCAAAGGTCGAGGCGTTCGAGGAAGCCGTCGCTGGTTATTGCGGATCGCCGCAGGCTATCGGCGTTTCGTCGGGCACCGATGCCTTGCTGGCGGCCTTTATGGCTCTGGGCTTTGGCCCGGGAGACGCCGTCCTGACCAGCGACTATTCCTTCTTCGCAACCGGCGGCTGCATCGCGCGCGTCCACGCCACCCCGGTGTTCATCGACATCGACCCCCTCACCTACAATATCTCGCCGACCGCGCTGGAGCGTTATTT
>JBBRMO010000006.1:0-17475 GCA_038230815.1 Chthoniobacterales bacterium | reverse complement strand
CGGGTTCTCGCGAACAGAACTCGTCGTGATGATTGCCCTCGTCGCTTTGATTCTCTTTCTCGCCTGGCCCGCCTTTACGGGTGCCGTCACGAAACGAGATTTAACGCGGACAATGAACAACGGCCGGGAGTTGTATCTCGCGGCCTTCCGAATGGCGACCGATGGAGCGGCGAAATCCGACGCGGATCTCGCGTGGCCGGGCGATTATCCGGCAAATAGCCTCGCGGATTATTGCAGCAGGCTGATCGAGAAGGATTATCTCAAGGCCGGTGATCTTCAAAGAATCCTGAGCGCGCCCGGCGCGGATTGTGTCGTCACAATGGGCGGACCGTCAACCCCGCTGAAGCTGACGGGGCAGAGCGCGCTGAAGGTTTACGGTGTGAAGAGCGCCGACCACTCAGACACCATTTTCGCGGCGAGCTCGAATTACGTCTACGACACGAACCTGAGTTCAAGCGCAGCTCCTTTTGGCGACGCCGGGTTTGTCGTAGTGCGGAAGAGCGGCGACGCCGGCGTTTATAGAAAAAACCAGGCGACGCTCGCCGGATATGGCAACAACCCGGATAAATTTAAAACCGAGATTGGAACGTTACCCGGTAGCGCGGCAGGAAACGTTTCGCCAGGCGATGGAACTGCGCTGCTGGCGAGTCCGTAACCCCTGAAATTTCAGCGGTTCTAATTTGCCCGACTTAAAACTTCCGATTCGAACTCGCCGTCGGTGACCCGGGTGCGGATTTTTGTTTTCGGTCGCGCGGCTTCGACTTTCTGGATCACTTTGCCCGCAGAATCGGTGGTGATGCTAAAGCCGCGGCGCAGGGTCGCTTCCGGGCCGAGAACCCGCAGGATTTCTTCCACCCGCTGAAACCGCTGACGGGTATTTTGCAATAATCGCGGTGTTTGCGCGAGGATCCGGCGCTCGAGATCGATCGCTCGCGTTCGGCAAAGCGCGAGCTCGCGTCCCGGGTCGTGCGATTTCAGAGACTGAGCGCGGGTCGAAAGAGCTGCCCGTGCCTCGGTCACGAACTGCTTCAATTTCCGCCGGAGCGATTCTGACGTCAGGTCGATCCGCTGCTGCGCCTCGCGCATTCGTTGCATTAACTCCCGCGCCAGCGTCCGCTCGGAAAGGAAGCGAAGCCGGGTCAGGCCGTGCTGAAGGAAATTTCGCAAAAATTTTTGCAGGCAATTCTCCAATTCGCTCACCCGGCGGACGAGCTCAGTCACGTCGGGCACGATCAATTCCGCGGCCGCGCTCGGTGTCGGCGCCCGCAGATCGGCCACGAAATCGGAAATTGTGAAATCAATCTCATGCCCGACGGCGCTCACCACCGGCAGGGCCGAATGGAAAATCGCGCGGGCGACGATCTCCTCATTGAACTCCCACAAGTCCTCGATGCTGCCGCCACCGCGCGTGATCACGATGAGGTCCAGCGGTTCCCACGCTGGGTGCGGCCGGGCAAGCTCCCTGATCGCGGTGGCGATCTCGGCCGCAGCCCCGACACCCTGGACGCGGACCGGGCTGATCAGGACCTGGACGCTGGGCGCCCGGCGGCGCAGGACGTTGAGCATGTCTCGAATCGCCGCGCCGCTGGGTGAGGTGATAATGCCGATGCGTTTTGGAAATTTCGGCAAAGCTCGTTTTCGATCCGCATCGAAGAGGCCTTCCGCTTCCAGCTTTCGCTTCAGCGCCTCGAATCTGGCCTGGAGAAGGCCGGCGCCACGCGTCTGGAGGATTTGAACGTTGAGCTGATATTGCCCCCGGGCTTCGAAAACAGAGATGTTGCCGTAAACCTGGATCTGCGCGCCATCGGCGATGGGCGGTGCGTCGGGCGGCAGCGTGTTTCGAAAAATCACGCACGAGATGGCGGCACGCTGATCCTTCAGGGTAAAATAGCGATGACCCGACGGTTGGGGACGGTAATTGGAAATTTCTCCCTGGACCCAAACCGCGCCGAATTTGGTCTCGAGCGTGCCGCGGATCTGACGGGTGAGTTCGGCGACGCTGAAAACCTTCGAGGTCTGCTGGAAAAAATCGGGGGTTAGTTCCATTTCGCGTCTGCTCGAGTTGTCATTCCGAGCGAAGTCGAGGAATCCCGGGTTGAAACCGGCCAGCTGCGCCCCGGGATGTCTCCCCTGCACTCGACATGACGGGCTTTGTCATCAGCCAAACAACTCATTTTGGGTCCCAACCGGAACTTTCAAACCCAGCTTCCGATACGCATTCGGCAGGGCCACCCGTCCCTGCGGCGTCCGTTTAATGTAGCCCTCCATAATAAGATACGGCTCGTTTACTTCCTCCAGAGTCCCGGCTTCCTCACCCACAGCCACCGCGAGCGAACTTAACCCGACTGGTCCGCCGTTGAATTTATGAATCAGGGTTTCGATGATGCGTTTATCCCATTGATCGAACCCGTCCCGGTCGATCTCGAGCATGGTCAGCGCGCGATCGGCCAGCTCGGCGGTGATCTTGCCGTCGGCTTTTACCTGAACGTAATCGCGCACCCAGCGGAGGAGATTGTTGGCGGTGCGCGGTGTTCCGCGGGTGCGAGTGGCGATTTCCGCCGCGCCCGCCGCGTCGATTTCTACTCCGAGCAACCCGGCGCTCCGCGTGATGATCTTGTGCATCTCCTCCGCGTGGTAGTAGTCGAGCCGCGCGGTCATTCCAAAGCGCGAGCGCAACGGCGCGCTCACCATCCCGGCGCGGGTCGTCGCGCCGATGAGCGTGAATTTCGGCAATTGGAGCCGGAGGCTGCGCGCCTGCGGTCCCTGGTCGATGATGATGTCGAGCCGGTAATCTTCCATCGCCGGGTAGAGATACTCCTCAATCGTCGGCTGGAGTCGGTGGATTTCGTCGATGAAGAGAACGTCGCCTTTCTCCAGGCTGGTGAGCAGGCCCGCAAGCTCGCCCGCTTTTTCGATGACGGGCCCACTGGTGTTCTTGACGTTGGTGCCCATCGCATTGGCGATGATGTTCGCGAGGGTGGTTTTCCCAAGTCCCGGCGGTCCGCTCAGGAGGATATGCTCGAGCACGTCACCGCGTTTTTTCGCTGCTTCGACCAGCAGTTCGAGCCGTTCGCAGACTTTCACCTGGCCGGTGAACTCGCTGAACATCGGCGGCCGCAACGAAACTTCGAAAACGGGATCGGGCTCAGGCGGTTTCATTATGAGGCGTCCGGCCCAAACGCCCTCCAATTGTAGGCCGTCTCTGGGAGGCGGCGTAGTTGATCGATCCTCACGCCGCTTTCTCCAAATTCTTCGTCATCACCAGTTCGGTCCCGCGTGCTTTCAAAATGTAATCGACCTTGTCAAAGGCGGTGCGGATCAAATGAAGGCCGAGTCCACCGGGCCGGATCGACTCATGGGAACGCCCCTTCATCGCATGCGCTTCCGTTTGCTTCCCGTAATCCCGGAGGCGCATCCGAACGCCGTGGCGCAATCCTTCAAGCGAAAGGGAAATCAATTGATCGTCCTGCAAATAATAGGCATGCCGAATAATATTCGTGCAGGCTTCGTCTACTCCCAGCACCATGAGCATGCGTTCCCGCTCCGAAAATGGATACGCATCCAGAAATTTTCTCACAAACCGGCGCATCGGCGCGAGATTGCCGGTATGGCTGGAAAATTCGACCTTCTTTTTTTTCATCAAACCGGGTGAACGCTGAACGCATGGCGTAGAGCATTCAAGGGCTCATCCCAAAACAGGGTGGACAGCCCGCCCAAGCATAGCTCTCTTTCGTCATGTGGAAATTCCTGCTTGCCGCGCTCCTTCTGGCCGGCCCGGTTCTCGCGGAGGAAAATTCGAGCGCCTACGAGGCCTTGCGCGCGATCGGCACCCAGTTGAATCGCCAGCTCGTTGATCGGGTCATTTCGGTCAACGGCGTCGACGGCGATCCGCAGCCGCGCACCTGGAAAATTCTGGTCGAAGACAAGAACGCGGCCGGCGGCGTGCGCGAGATCGTCGTGGAAGACAATCGCGTCGCCTCCCAGCGAGTCCCGAATCGCTCCGTGGTTGGCTCCGCCCAGGGCGCGACGATCAATACGGCGAAACTGAACCTTGATTCCACCGGTGCCTACGCGGTCGCGAGCCATACAGCTGAGACTTCGCATGTCACCTTTGCGCTCACGAGTTATACCTTGCGGACGGACGATCGTGGCAACCCGGTCTGGATCGTGACACTCGCCGATCGGGGGAGGCGGCCGGTTGGGACGATTCATGTTCGCGCGAGCGATGGGCGGGTGAACCGCGTCGAGGGCATGTATGCGGGCCGGAACATGGAGCAGGTGGAGGTGAATCACGACGAGGCCGATAATTCGCCGCCCCCCGAAGATGCCCAGACCGAGGGCGACTCCGATGAAAATATTGTGAAACGCGACATCAAACGAATGTTCCGCCGGACGACGGACGACGCCCGCCGGATGTTCCAACGGGTCCGGCGTTCTTTCGTCGATTTCTTCAACCGGTAGAGGCTGATATTTCTTTGACTGCGAGAACGCACTGGCCGCATCAAAGAGGGGCGCGTTCCAAACCGCCCCCTGTCTGTGGGTGGTTCAGGGACGGCGGTTTGGAAAGCGCCGCTCCCTGGGGATTGCTGCCAATCATCGTTTCGCAGGGAGGTAGGAAATGACGGATATCGCGAATTCGACGAATCAAGCCTGGCCGGCCCTGCCGTTCGGGGATTGGAAGGCAACCGCCAGGACCTTGCACATGTGGACGCAGATGGTGGGCAAGATTCGCCTGTCGCTCACCCCTTGGACGAACCATTCCTGGCACGTCACGCTTTACGTCACCGCGCGCGGTTTGACCACGTCGCCGATTTACTTCGGACCTCGCGCCCTGCAAATCGACTTTGATTTCGTTGACCACGTTTTGCGCCTCCAGACTGGAGGGACGTCTTCCATGTCGTCCCAAAAAATAATGGGACAGGACAGAGCCCATCCCTCCAATGAAGAGGAAAAAATCATCCATCTCGCGCCCAAATCGGTTGCCACGTTTTATGGCGAAGTAATGGAGGGCTTGGGCGAGCTCAAGATCCCGGTCGAAATCAACACCACGCCAAACGAAGTCGATCCGGCGATTCCCTTCGAGCAAAATACAACCGATTCGGCCTACGATCCGGAATACGCGAACCGTTTCTGGCGCGTCCTTTTGCAGAGCGATCGCGTTTTCAAGGAATTTCGCTCCGAGTTCTGCGGCAAATGCAGCCCGGTCCATTTCTTCTGGGGCAGTTTCGACCTGGCGGTCACGCGATTTTCCGGCCGGCGCGCCCCGCCACATCCTGGTGGCGTCCCGCATTTGCCCGACCCAGTTACGCGTGAAGCCTATTCGCATGAGGTGAGCAGCCTCGGTTTCTGGCCCGGTAACGAAATGATGCCGGACCCGGTCTTCTATTCTTACGCCTATCCGGAGCCGCCCGGTTTTTCGGATGCCGCGGCGCGACCCTCATCGGCCGGCTACAATCCACAGCTCAAGGAATTCGTCCTTCGTTATGACGACATGAGAAAGGCCGCGTCCTTGGACGCTGCCCTTATCGAGTTTGCGCACAGCACCTACGATGCGGCCAGTACTCTGGGCAATTGGGATCGCGCCGCGCTCACCGAAGTGAAACCTCACTTGCATTCGCGCCCGCAACGCCCGTAAGGTTCGCGCGATGGTTGCGAGGAACGAAGTGATCGCCGAGCGGGGGGCCTGGCGCGAAGTGCCGAAGGGCTGGCGACAACTCTGGGGCGATTTCGACCGTCTCGGCGTGAGCCTGCAATGGCACGATTTCCGGACCGAACGCGTGCTGGATTGGGGACTGAGTTTCCGACCCCGGAGCCTCGAATTCTGTCTCAACGTGGAAGGGCGCGGCGCCGTGGGTGACCGGGCGGATTACGTGCCCGGCAGGGCTGGTTATTACGCCGTGGCCGACGAGCCGCTCCGAGCTTCCCGTCACGCGCGCGATCATCATCAATTCGTGACCGTTGAATTTTCCCAGAGCCATTTGCGGCAACAGCTCGCGGAGTCCGAAGCGGATCTCGAGCCACAGCTGCGCGGGGCAATTTTTCCTGGAAAAGAACGGCCCGTCATCTCGGCGGCGCGGCCGATGACGGTGGAGCAGCATCAGGTGGTGGCGAGTCTCCTTCGACCGCCAGTGTCGAAGCCGGCCCAAAGTCTCTGGTATCAGAGCAAGGCGCTGGAGTTGATGTCGCATTTTCTCTTCACGCCGAAAGATCCTGAATTTTTTTGCATGCGACAGAAACGAGTCGCGCGCGATCGCGTTGAGCGGACCAAGGAATTGCTCGCGCGGGATTTGGCCCAGCCTCCCACACTGGAAATGCTCGGGCGCGAAGTCGGCTGCAGTCCTTTCTATTTGAGTCGCATTTTTTCGCGTGGAGTGGGCCTCACCATTCCCCAGTATCTGCGCAAACTCCGGATGGAGCGCGCCGCCGAACTGCTCCGCAGCGGGCGCTACAATGTCACTGAGGCTGCGACCGAAGTCGGTTACGCCAGCCTGAGCCACTTCAGCAAGGCATTTTGCGAAACGATCGGTTGCTGCCCCGTTCTCTACCCGATGGCAAAGAACGTTCTGCTCGATTGATAGGCAGGGACGTCGCGCTGCGGCGTCCGCGGTCGGCGCCGCGCGACGCCTCTGCCAATTCCGCATGAAAATCACCCGCGCCCTCATCTCCGTTTCGAACAAGAAAGGGATCGCCACTTTCGCGCGGGCCCTGGAGAAGCAAGGCGTTGATATCATTTCCACCGGTGGCACAGCCGATCTCCTCCGGAAAGAGGGCGTTCCAGTGCGCGACATTTCCAGTTTCACCGATTTTCCCGAAGTCCTGGAAGGCCGGGTCAAGACGCTCCATCCCCGTGTCCATGGCGGCCTGCTTTTCAAACGAGGCAACGAGCTTCACGAAAAACAGGCGAAGGAATGCGGCTTCCAGCCGATCGATCTTGTGGTCGTTAACCTCTATCCGTTCGAGGCGACCGTCCAGAAGCCTGGGGTCACGCTCCCGGAAGCGATCGAACAGATCGACATTGGCGGGCCCTCGATGATTCGGAGCGCGGCGAAAAACTACGAGTCGGTCACCGTTGTGGTCGATCCGGCCGATTACGAATCGATTCTGGAAAACATGCGTGACCACGAGGGGGGGACGACTCTGAAATTACGGGAGCGGCTGGCGATCAAGGCTTTCATTAAGACATCCGATTACGACCGCGCCATCGGGAATTTTCTGAACCAGGAACAGTCCACCGACGCTTCGTTCTCCCTCTCTCTTCCGCTCGTGACGCGTCTCCGTTACGGCGAAAACCCTCACCAAACCGCCGCTCTCTATGGCGATTTCGACCAGCACTTCAAAAAACTGCACGGCAAGGAACTTTCGTTTAACAACATTCTCGACATCAGTGCGGCGGCCAACCTCATCGCGGAATTCACGGAGCCAACCATCGCGATTCTGAAGCACACGAATCCGTGCGGGGTGGGGACCGATCCCGATTTGCGAGAGGCGTGGGAGAAGGCTTTCGCGACCGACAAGCAGGCTCCGTTCGGGGGAGTGATCGTTTGCAATCGGTCGGTGAACGAAGCGCTTGCCAAAGCCATTAGCGAAATTTTCAGCGAGGTCATCATCGCGCCCAGCTTCGAGACCGAGGCGCGAGCCCTGTTCCAAAAGAAGAAAAATTTGCGGTTGATTCGGGCATTGAAGCCACCGGGACCGGAAAAACCGGCCCAGGACATTCGCTCCGTCGCCGGCGGTCTCCTCGCGCAGGACAAAGACTTGGGCGAGTTGGTCGATCTCGCGACGAAAGTGGTCACGAATCGAAAACCGACCGAGGAGGAAATGAGCGCGATGATTTTCGGCTGGCGGGTGGTGAAGCACGTGAAGTCGAACGCCATTGTTTATTCGGCCGCAGACCGCACGCTCGGGATCGGCGCGGGGCAAATGTCCCGGGTAGACGCGTCCCGCATTGCTGTTTGGAAAGCGCAGGAAGCCGGCCTGCTGCTTCAGGGAAGCGCGGTGGCGAGCGACGCGTTTTTTCCCTTTCCCGATGGCCTCGTCGCGGCAGCCGAGGCCGGCGCCACCTGCGCGATTCAGCCCGGCGGCTCAGTCCGTGACAAAGAAGTCATCGCCGCCGCGAACGATCGCGGCATGGCCATGATCTTCACCGGCGTGCGGCATTTCCGCCATTAGAGAGGCATCCGCTATTTGCATTCTTTAGGGCGTCTTTGTCAGACGCCCTCCAATTCCTAACCCGCCGATCTTCGCGAGCGCCGCAACATCGAGCCCTGCACGAGCAAGCCGATTACAGCGAGCGCGATGAAAAGAATCAAAGTGCCCTTCTCAGGCAGGGTGATTCCGCTGCTGATTAAGTGGGCGCCCTCCACCGAGGAGAGAAGGATCAACACCCAGTCAAACAAGGCCAGCAGAAGCAGCGCGCCGAGGATTCCGCCAATGACAAACGTGATTCCGCGATAATGCATGTGATCGACGTAGAAGGCGGCCGCCAGAGCCCAGGCGATCCGGCCGCCGGCCACGAACCCCGCGACCGCGATTGCGAGTTTCTGGAGGAGGATCGCGAGGAGCGCTCCGATCACTCCGCAGCCGATCGCAACCAGTAACGTCATCCATTGCGGCGGTTCGCGCATAAAATACGCGGCGATCTCGAGACCCACAGCGAAGCCGAGCGCCGCGACAAAGAGCCAGAAAAGTCTTCGCCCAAACAGCAGGATCGCCGCACCGACGATAACGCTGATGATGGGAACGGAGAGGTTCATGGCGCAATTTCCGGAGGCCTACCCTAGCCGGTCATCCCGGGCGAAGTCGAGGGGTCCCCGGTTGAAACCATAAAGGTAACTTCACGGGATCCCTCGATGACGCTCGGGATGACAGGGTGGCTCTGCCCCTGGAAGCAGCTACTTGCCACTCTTCGTCATCATCTCATCCCGCTTTGCCTTGAATTCCGTGCCCGGCTTCCACTCCGGGAATTTGTCTCCATTCGCAACCTGATATCCGACTTGAAACAGAAGCTTCAAATCTTCTGCGCCGCCGGAAAGATCCCAGGCCGGGTCCACTTCGTCGGAAGGCTGATGATAATGTTTGGCCACATATTCGTTCTTCTTCTGCTCGCCAAAGCCGGGCGGTTTGCCCACGACATCCTTGCCCGAACCAGTGTAGAGCGACGGCAGGCCCACTTTCGAAAACTCAAACTGATCCGCGCGGTAAAATCCGCCTTTTTCCGGCTGGCTGTTCGGATTCATCACCCTGCCTTGTTTAGTTGCGGCTGCAGCCAGCATGTCGTCCAGATCGGAATTGCCGAAACTGATGTCCTCGATGTCCCGTGTTTTTCCCCACAGACTCAATCCATCCATGTTGATATCTGCCAAAGTTTTCTCGAGCGGATAGAGCGGATGCTCGGCATAGAATTTCGCGCCGAGCAAACCCGCTTCTTCCGCGGTCGTAGCCATAAAAAGAACGGAACGCTTCGGGGCCGGTTTCAACTTCATGTATCCAGTCGCGAGCTCGATGAGCCCTCCCACTCCGGAGGCATTGTCGGCCGCGCCGTTGAAAATCTGGTCTCCCTTCAATTCTTCGTGACGGCCGAGGTGATCCCAGTGCGCCGTGTAGATGATCCATTCATCTTTTAGTTTCGAATCGCTTCCTTCCAGCTTGCCGACCACGTTACGGGACTTGAACGGACGCACGGTCTGTTTCAGGTCGAAGCTGGCCTTTGCCTTGAGAGCGACGGGGCGAAATTCTTTCGTAATCGCCGCCTTCTTCAGGGCGTCGAAATCCTGACCGCAATCGGTCAACAGTTTCTTCGCGACATCGAGCGTGATCCAGGAGCGGATCTGAACTGCGTCCTTGTTCTTGTCCGCAGCATCGATCTCAAAGTTCTCCTTGGCCCAGCTCGACATGACCACGGAATAGGGATAGGCCGCCGGCACCGTTTCGTGAATGATGATCGCGGCCGCCGCGCCTTTCTGGGCCGCGATCTCGTATTTGTAAGTCCAGCGACCGTAGTAAGTCATCGCGCTTCCCTTGAACATTTTGGAATCGAGCTTCGTCGGGTCGGCCGGATCGGGAATGGCCGGATCGTTGATCAGCATCAGGATTGTTTTCCCGCGAACATCGACATCCTTATAATCGTCCCAGCCAAATTCAGGCGCGACCACTCCGTAACCGACGAAGACGATATCGGTGTTGTCCGCTTTGATTTCTGACTGAAGCCGCGCGGAAGAGGCGACATAGTCATCGGGAAACTTCAGCTCCGTTTTCTTGTCCCCGACCAGGAAAGAAGCCGTGGGCGCAGTGATAATACCAGCCAATGGCACTTCCTGGGTGTAACTGCCGTTTGGATTTCCTGGTTTTAGGCCGAGGGCTTTAAACTGGTCCGAAATGTATTTTACCGATAGCTCTTCGCCTTTCGATCCGGGCGCGCGGCCTTCGAATTCGTCGGACGCCAGAACCTTGATGTGCTTCAAAAGATCCGCAGCCGTGATGGCATCAGCGGCTTCGGTCGGGACGACAGGTGGATCGGCGGCGAATGTCTCGGAGTTAAGAAGGAGAAGAGCGAGAAGCGTGAATGGTAGTTTCATAGTTTAGGTTGTCATCCTGAGTGGACCGAAACTTCGCTCAGAAAGACAATAAAGAAATCGTCTGTTGTGGCTTGTTCGCTCGTCTCTTCTGTGGCCGCACGTCCTTCCTGCGACGAACAAGCCCGGCGAAGCGGTGCCAGAAGAGGAGGGGCTTGTTTTGCGGGCCCGGCCCCGTCACGATTGCCACGGCATGCAACCGTACTTTGAAAAATTTCTGCTGGCTTTCATTCCGCTTTTCGTTGCGATCGATCCGATCGGACTGGTCGCGATTTATCTGGGCCTTGGGGGACACGTTGACGAAAAGCGCCGGCGCCTGGAGGGCACACTTGGCCTCGTCACCAGCCTTGGCGTCTCCATCGGGTTCATCTTTCTCGGCAAAATTATTTTCCGGGCGCTCGGCATCACCGTTTCCGATTTCCAGATTGCGGGTGGCCTGATTCTTCTCGGCATTGCTGTGCGCGAACTCCTCGACCTCGGTGAATGCGGGAAGTATGAGGGCGAATCATTCGGTGTGGTGCCGCTTGGAATGCCGTTAATCGCCGGGCCGGCGCTGCTCACCGCTCTTCTCCTCCTCGTGGATAGCGTCGGGATCCTGTTCACCGTCCTGGCGCTGCTCGTGAATCTCCTCCTGGTTGGGCTCGGCTTTCGTTATGCGAGCCATTTTACCCGCTGGATGGGCAAGCAGGGAATGAGAGGCATTTCGAAATTGATTTCGTTGTTGCTGGCTGCGATCGCCGTCAGCCTGATTCGACGGGGATGGCAGAAAAGCTAGGCCAACGCGGGTTGCGTTTTTTCGGCGGCCGCCCCGCCGCTGTCGGACTTCTCGCGATTCTTGTCATCTACGCTTTCGAAGCGCACGCCCGCAACCGGGAACGATCTTCGCCGGCCATTCTCGGCGATCAAAGCGCGTATCTCGGTTACGCGCGGCACCTTTACGAAAGCGACTACACAGTGACCGAGGACCGAAATCGGATGCCGATTTACCCCTTCCTGCTCTCACTCATTTACCGGCCGGGAATGACTGAAACGGAATTTCTTCTTCGCGCGCAAAGCTTCACGGTCAACCTTTCAATTCTCCTTCTCGCGCTCTCGTTCCCAATCTTTCGCAGGTTTTTCCGGCCGCTGCCCGCGCTGGCTCTGCTCGCGGCGACCGCATTCGGCGTTTTCATCTATCGCGCCGGGAAAGCGCAGGCGGAACTACCGTACTATTTTGTCAGCTTCTGCGCCTTCGTCCTTTTGTTACAACTATTCGTTAGGCCGCGATGGTGGCTGGCCCTCCTGGCGGGCGCGACGACTGGCCTCGCCTATTTGACGAAAGCCTCGATCCTGCCGGCTTTGGCGATTTGGGCAGTCGTGTTTGGCGCTGGAGCAATCTGGACTTTGCGCGTGGAGCGGTGGCGCCGGGTTGCTCAGCTCGCGCTCGTCATCTGCTCTTTCCTGGCGGTCGTCTTTCCCTACATCCGGACCAGCAAACGCATTTACGATTCCTATTTCTACAACGTGAACTCAACCTTCGTAATGTGGTGCGATTCGTCGACGGAGTCCTATGACTTTTTGAATGCCCACGGGAACAAAGACCAGTGGCGCGAAATCCCGCCAGACGAGCGGCCGTCGGCCCGGAAATATTGGCGGGAACATTCCATCGCTCAGATTGTCCGGCGGATCTGGAAGGGCTCGCTCAATCTTGCCACGCAAAACGCGCGCGCAATTGGCTACTACAAATTTGTCATCGCGCTGCTCGCCACGATCACGCTGCTAACAATCCGCCGTTCGAAGCAGGTCCGGGAAGTTCTCGTCGCGAATCCGTTCGCCGCGATTTTCTGCGTGCTCTTCTTCACCGCGTATTTCGTGCTCTACGCCTGGTACGACGCGATCGTCAACGATACGCGTTTCGTGCTCTCGGTCTTTCTCCCGTTCGTCTTAGCCGGGTCAGCGTTTGGGTTGCGGGTCGGCCGGAACGCCGTCGTGTCGCTGGCGGGACGCCGATTTTCTTTGGAGCAACTTTTCGCTACCGTAGTTCTCGGCCTGGCCATGATTGACGTGCTTTATAACGCCACCAGCCTGCGGCACTGACCGTTCAGAACTGCCCGGTCCGCAACATAACCAGCGTGCAGCCTTCCACGACTTCGATCCCGGCCTGCTCTGCTTTCTCGGTCAGCGAGAAATTCTCCGCACCCGGATTCATTATGATCCGACGCGGCCTGGCCTCAATGATTTCGTCGATCAGCGGATTCGAGCGCGCCGGGCCGAGGTAGAGCGTCACGGTATCGATCGGTCCCGGCACATCGGAGATTGTCGGGTAGCACTTCTCGCCAAGAATGTCAGGGAATAGGGGATTGATCGGGACAGGGCGGTGCCCATATTCTCGGAGCATCTCGAACGCCTTGAAGGCGTAGCGGTCGGGTTTGGGCGAGGCCCCAAGAATGGCCACGGTTTCAGGGCTGACGGCTGCGCTCATTGCCTCTAATTCGGATGTGATCCCTCCCTCAGTTGCCCCGCCTTCCCGGAGCGCGCAGGTTGACACCGGGCCCCCCCTTGTTACTATCCTCGCTCTTATGAGATTCCCGCTGGCGCTTACGGCCAAGATCGCCGCCTATATTGTCACTCAAAAGCTGCGCCGCACCCCGAAGTTTGCGACGGTTTTGCAGCTCGAGCCGTTGCATACGTGCAACCTAACCTGCACGGGCTGTGGACGTATCCGGGAATACTCGACCTCACTCAAGGACATTCTTCCCCTCCAGGATTGCCTCGCGGCCGCCCAGGAATGTAACGCGCCCATGATTTCGATCTGCGGCGGTGAGCCCCTTATCTACCCGGAGATCGAAGCGCTCGTCCACGGCCTGCTCGAGCAAAAGCGGATCGTTTACATCTGCACGAACGCGATGTTCATGCGCAAAAAGATGCGCGAATGGCTGGCGGGTGAATTTCGGAAAGCGGATACCGGATCCCGGAAGGAGCTCGAGGCGAAACTGAAACGGCTGGTCGAGAGCGGGCTGGTTTCGGAGAAGGATGGGGAAGCCGTCCGGCAGGGTCCAAAGGATCCAGCGAAGCCAACCATCGGTCCCAGCCGCTGGATGTATTGGAACGTGCATCTGGATGGGCTGGAGCGGACGCACGATTTGATCGTGGAACGAGAAGGCGTTTTCAAGGAATGCATTCTCGCCATGAAAATGGCCAAACTCCTCGGTTACCAGGTCGCGACCAATACGACCATCTACAAGGAAACCGATATGGCCGAGGTGGAGCAGATGTTCGATTTCCTTTCCGATCTCGGGGTCGACGGTCACACGATCTCGCCCGGTTACGAATATGACGCGGCCAAGAAAGACATGATCAAACGGCTCAACCTGCAGCCGGAGAATTTCTTTCTCACCCGCAAAATGACGATCGAGAAGTTTAAGAAGATCGAGGAGTGGATGGGCAAATACACCCTCTTTGGGACTCCGATTTATTTCGAATTCCTCGCCGGCAAGCGCGACTTGAGCTGCTCCGCCTGGGCGATCCCGACCCGCAACATTCGCGGCTGGAAAGGCCCCTGCTATCTCATGACGGACGCCCATTATTCGAGCTACGCCGAGTTGCTCGAGAAAGTGGAATGGGAAAAATATGGCGTCGAAAAAGGCGTGGCGAAAGACAGCCGGTGCGAAAACTGCATGGTCCATTGCGGCTACGAGCCTACGGCCAGCCTGGGTCTGAACGCGCAACCCGGCGATACCTGGAAAAACATCCGGTTTAATTTCGGAGCCAAGCCGAAACCGACAGGTCGGGGCAACGAGCTCACGGCGTATAACGGTGTGACTTCCGGCAACGGGCATTTGACCGGAAAACGCGCCGAAGTCGCAGCGCAGGCTTCCTGATCGCGATGCCTTCCTCTCCGACGAATCTCGTCGCGTTACCCAGCGCTCTGCCGGATTCCACGGGTGCCTTTCCCGCCGACGACCCGCAGATTGCGAACTCGATTAAACGCGCCCAGGACAATCTTCTGCGCCAACAGCATCCGGACGGCCACTGGTGCGGCGAGCTCCTCGTCGATAGCACTCTCTGCTCCGACTACGTCCTCTTCATGCACTGGCTCGGCGAAGTGGATGACGCCTTGCAACAACGCTGCGTGCGCCACATTCTCCGGCGCCAGCTTCCCGACGGCGGCTGGAATATTTATTACAGCGGCCCCAGCGAAATTAACGCGTCGGTTAAGGCCTACTTCGCATTGAAGCTGGCGGGGCACTCGGCCGATCTGCCCTTCATGCAGGAGGCGCGCGCCAACATCCTTCGGCTTGGCGGCATCCCGAAGATGAACACCTTCAGCAAGCTTTATCTCGCCCTGCTCGGCCAGTTCCCCTGGCACTATCTGCCCTCGATCCCCGTCGAGATGATTCTCTTCCCGAACTGGTCCTTCTTTAACATCTATAAGATGTCGTCCTGGAGCCGGGCGATGCTGATCCCGCTCGCGATCATCAATCATTTCAAGCCGACCCGGGAGCTGCCCGGGATGAAGCAACTCCACGAGCTGTATCCGCTCGGCACCGAACACAAGGATTTCACGCTCTCGCGGGATCCCCGCTTTTTTGCGTGGCGAAACTTTTTTCTGCGAGCGGACCACGGGCTCAAGCTTATCTCCAAACTCGGCTGGCGTCCGATGAGGAAGCGCGCGATCGAGGAGGCCGAACGCTGGATGCTGGAGCGGATCGGCGAGGGGAGTGATGGCCTCGCCGCGGTTTTCCCCGCCATGTTGAATGCTCTGATCGCGTTGCGCGCCCTCGGTTATTCGACCAGTCATCCGGCCTATGTGAAAGCCGCCCGGGATTTCGCGGGCCTTTTTGTCGACGATCCGAAAGATTTTCGCATTCAGCCCTGTCTTTCGCCGGTCTGGGATACAGCGATCAACGTCATCGCGCTCGCTGAGTCGGGTTTGCCAGCCGAGCACCCCGCGCTCAAGAAAGCGGCGAGCTGGCTGGTGAGAAAGGAAGTCCGGGTTCGCGGCGATTGGACCGTTAACAACCCTCACACGGAAGCGAGCGGCTGGGCGTTCGAGTACAACAACGTCTACTACCCGGACACCGACGACACCGCGATGGTGCTGATGGCGCTTCGACTCGCGAAACCGGAGGAGCCCCAGGAGCTCGATGCGTTATTCCAGCGCGCGATTGCGTGGCAGTTAAGTTTCCAATGTCGCGACGGCGGCTGGGCGGCGTTCGACAAGGAAGTCACGAAGCATTGGCTGGAAGACATGCCGTTTGCCGATCACAACGCCATTCTTGATCCGACCTGCAGCGACCTGACCGCGCGCACCCTCGAGCTCTTCGGGTACATCAATTTCAACGCGAAGACGCGATCGGTGCGTGATGCCGTGCAGTATCTGATCGACACCCAGGACGACGACGGTTCGTGGTACGGTCGCTGGGGCGTGAATTACATTTACGGGACCTGGCAGGTGCTCCGCGGCCTCCGCGCCATCGGCGAAAACATGACGCGGGATTGGATCCTGCGCGGACGCGATTGGCTGGAAAGCTGCCAGAACGATGACGGCGGGTGGGGCGAGACGTGCGCGTCGTATGAGAATCCGGTGCTGAAAGGCAAGGGAGAAAGCACCGCGTCGCAAACAGCCTGGGCGATCATGGGGATTTGCGCCTGCGGCGATCTTGAGCGGTCCACTTTGCAGCGGGGATTGCGTTACTTGCTTTCAACCCAGCGATCCGATGGGGCGTGGGACGAGCCGCAGATTACCGGCACCGGTTTTCCGCGCGTGTTTTACCTGAAATACGACATGTATCGGCAGAATTTTCCGCTCCTCGCGTTGGCCACCTACATTAATTACCGCAGCGGGCTCGGCCATTATCCGAGTTTCTATCACTGTTAAGAGTGGATCGAGCGCTCCGCCGCTCGATGTCGAAGTATGGCGGCGAAGCCGCAAAATAAAACATCGCCCGTCGGAGCGGCCGATCCACCTCGGGTGCGGAGCCGCAGCCTGGTTTGCCGAGGCCTACCGAGTGGGGGAGCGTCATCTTGACAGATGAAGAGCGCTTCTCGCCGTCATTCTAAGCCGAAGTCGAGGGATCCCTTGTTGTTAGCTGCTCGTTTCGCCACGGAATCCCTCGGCCGCTTCGCTCCGCTCCGGAAGACGGCACCTCCGCTCCCATTGACGCGCTGCCTTCCCGGCGGGACATTAAACATTATGGCTTACGAATTACCTAAACTCCCTTACGCCTACGATGCGCTCGAGCCGCATATCGATGCGCGGACGATGGAGATTCATCACACAAAGCATCACCAGGCTTACATCACCAACGTCAATAACGCGCTCAAGGACAAGCCCGACCTGGCCGCGAAATCAGTCGAAGACTTGATCAAGGACCTTAATTCCGTGCCGGAAGATATTCGCGCCGCCGTGCGCAACAACGGAGGCGGACACGCGAATCACTCTTTCTTTTGGAAAATCATGGGCCCGAACGCCGGAGGCGAGCCTTCCGGCAAATTGGCCGACGACATCAAGTCTACTTTCGGAAGCTTCGACGCCTTCAAGGAAAAGTTCGCGGCTGCCGGCGCGGGACGTTTTGGCAGCGGCTGGGCCTGGCTGATCAAGAACAAGAGCGGCAAGCTCGAAGTTATCTCGTCTCCGAACCAGGATAACCCGCTTATGGACGGGAATACGCCGCTGCTCGGCATGGACGTCTGGGAGCATGCTTATTACCTTAATTACCAGAACCGCCGGCCTGACTACATCAAGGCCTGGTGGAATGTCGTAAATTGGGACGAAGTCGCGAAGAATTATTGATTTAACAAGGAGGGGCGGGTTTAAAAACCCCCCCCAAATAAAAGGCGGGTTGTAAACCCCCCCGCCATGGTGGCTTTTATAAAACACAACAACCAAAACCACCAGGCCGGCGAAAAAATACCAGAGGTT
>JBBRMO010000005.1:0-18733 GCA_038230815.1 Chthoniobacterales bacterium | reverse complement strand
CCGGCCGCCCGCCGCCTTTGCCGCCGACGATCGGCGCAATTTCCTGAATCAACTTGTTCGCTTGAAACTGAGAGGTGAACTCTTTCGGCACCGACGCAATCAACGCGACCCGTCCATCGACCGCGCCTGCCAGAAAAATCGGCCCGTTAAAATGCGACTTCAGCGCGTCGACCACGGCCTGCAGCGTCTTGCCGTCACCTTCGTTTACCGCGGCCACGATCGCTTTGTCGGTGGAATGCGCGGCGTGAAGTTCCTTCGCCAAGAGGGCCGCCCGGCCCTTCAGATCCGCCTCCGACGACTTCGCCTGTTGCTTCTGCCATTCGTGAACTTCGGCTTCGAGCTTTTCCAGGTGCGCGGCGCGCGCGTCGATCTGTTGCAGGATCGCGGCGGTCTCCGCGTTCTCCGTAAACGCAGGCAGCGCCAGAGCTCCCTCTTTCTTTCGTGCCAGCGCTTCGAACTTTTCCTGCTGCCGTTGGGCTTCCCGCGCAGCCCATGCTTTAGCCGCCTCGCCCGTCACCGCCTCGATGCGCCGAATCCCGGCCGCGATCGCTTCTTCCCGGACAATCCGGAACGATCCGATCTCGCCCGTCGCGCGAACATGGGTCCCGCCGCAGAGTTCCATGGAATACCCGTTCAGCTTCTCCGGTTCGCCGCCGATCTGGACCACGCGAACCGTGTCGCCGTACTTGTCCCCGAAAAATTGCTGGATATCCGAACGCTTCTTCGCTTCCACATACGGAATCTCCTTCCAGGAAACCGGAACGTCTTCCGCGATCTTTTCGTTCACGACTCTCTCGACATCGCGCTTTTGCTGTGGAGTCAGGGCCGCGCTGGAAAAATCAAACGTCAATTTCTCAGGGCCGACATAGCTCCCCTTCTGCGTCGCTTCGTTGCTGACGTTTCGATGCAATGCCCAATGCAACAAATGCGTGACCGTGTGATGCCTTTCGATGGCCCGGCGACGGGAAGTATCGACTCTCACGGTGACGTGCTCGCCTGGTTCCGGGGCCTGCTCGCCTTCGAGCAAATGCACAAACGCGCCACCAGATTTTTGGGTGTTGGCGATTTTCCATTCGCCCCCCTTCCCTTGAAGCGCGCCGCTGTCACCGACCTGACCACCCATCTCCGCGTAACAAACTGAGTTGTTCAGGACCACCGCCGTTTTTCCGTTTGTCGAGGTCACAGCGATGACCTCAGCCGCGATCTGATCAGAGTCGTACCCCTCAAAATTTGTGACTGAATCTCCGTCGCCCTGGGATAGTTCGATCGCAGTCTTCTTTTGAGCGGCGCGCGCCCGTGAACGCTGCTCATTCATCAAGTTCTCGAAGCCCTCGTTGTCCACGGTCAAACCTCGTTCCCGCGCCATCAGTTCGGTGAGATCAAAAGGAAACCCCTGTTCATCATAAAGCCGGAAGGCGAAGGCGCCTGAAATGGCACCAGCACCCGGGCTATCGATCAGACGGGCGACTTCTGCTTCGAAGAGCGCGATCCCCTTGTCGAGGGTTTTGTTAAATCCTTCCTCTTCGCGAAGGAGCGTCTCCTTGATCAGGTTCTGTTTTGCCGGCAATTCCCCGAAAACATCGCCCATCGTCCGAACGAGAACGTCGACCAATCGGTAAAAGAAGGGTTCATGGAATCCGAGCGTGCGACCGTAGCGGACCGCACGACGCAGGATCCGTCGCAGGACGTAACCGCGTCCCTCGTTGCCGGGCTGAATTCCGTCCGCGATCGCGAAACTCAGAGTGCGGATATGATCGGCGATGACACGGAACGCGATGTCGGTCTGTTCCTGGTCGCCAATTTTTTGAAGGGCGGCCGGGTCAGCCGCCGGCGTCTCACCAGGATGCCCTGCAATGGGCAGCGTGCTGGTGTATTTTTTCCCGCTCAGCGTTTCTAATTCGTCGAAGATCGGCCGGAAGACATCGGTTTCGTAGTTCGAGACGAGGCCGCTGAAATCGGTAAAATTTTTCGTCCCCTGGATCATCGCGGTGATCCGCTCCAGGCCCATGCCGGTGTCGACGTGGCGTTGCGGGAGAGGAACGAATTCCATCCGGCCGGGATCACCGGTCCCGGCGGCAGATTGGGCGTTGAATTGGATGAAAACGAGATTCCAAATCTCTATGCAACGCGCATCGCCCGCGTTCACCAGAGAGCCTTTCGTATCGCCCGCCGGCGTGAGGTCGACGTGCAACTCGGAGCAGGGACCGCACGGGCCGGTATCGCCCATCATCCAGAAGTTGTCCTTCTTGTTCCCATTCACCACGTGAATGGTGGGATCAAGCCCGGCTTTATCGTACAGCCGCGCCCAATGGTCGTGCGCTTCCTGATCGAACTCGCTCGGCTCGTTTGGTCCCGGCCTATAAACGGTGGCGTAAAGCCGCGAAGGAGGAAGTTTCCACCTTTCTACCACTAATTCCCAAGCCCAATCGATCGCTTCCTTCTTGAAGTAATCGCCGAAGCTCCAGTTGCCGAGCATCTCGAAAAAGGTGTGGTGATAGGTGTCGAGCCCGACATCATCCAGGTCGTTGTGCTTGCCGCCGGCGCGAATGCACTTCTGAGTGTCAGCGACGCGGGCCGGATTCCACGACGGTTTTTGTTGCCCAAGAAAAATCGGAACGAACTGGTTCATCCCCGCGTTGGTGAAAAGCAGGTTCGGCGAATCCGGCAGGAGCGACGCGGACGGCACGACGCTGTGCTGTTTCTCGCAAAAGAAATCGAGAAAGGATTGGCGAATTTCTGCTGCGGTCATGATTTAACGCGAGACGGTAGCCTTCACTGTAGCGGCGGTCTATGACCGCCGAGAACTCACCAGAGAAACATTTCGACGGTCACAGACCGCCGTTACGGTCAGAATCTATTTCTTCTCTTCGTCGAGCTTGGCTTTGACCGCGATCTCGATCTCTTCATACAGCGCGGGATCGTTCTTCAACGCTTCCTTGCCCGCGTCACGCCCCTGGGCCAGTTGCGTTCCCTTGTAACTGAGCCACGAACCGCGTTTCTCGATGATTTGCTTCTCGAGGGCCAGGTCAAGAAGCGCGCCGGTCGAGGAAATCCCTTCGTTGTACATAATGTCGAATTCCGCCTCGGTGAAGGGCGGTGCAACCTTGTTCTTCACGACTTTCACCCGGGTGCGGTTCCCGGTGACGACCCCATCGGTCTGTTTGATCGCGCCGATCCGGCGGATGTCGATGCGCACACTGGCATAGAATTTCAGCGCCTTGCCGCCGGGGGTTGTCTCTGGATTGCCGAACATGACGCCGATCTTTTCGCGGATTTGATTGGTAAAAATGCAGCAGGTCCGCGCCTTGGAAATCAGCGAAGTCAATTTGCGCATCGCGGCGCTCATCAAACGCGCCTGCGCCCCGACGGTGGAATCGCCGATCTCGCCCTCCAGTTCCTGTTTCGTGACCAACGCGGCCACGGAATCAAGCACGATGACGTCGAGCGCGTTGGAACGCACGAGCGTCTCGACAATCCGAAGCGCTTCTTCGCCGGAGCTCGGCTGTGAGACGAGCAGGTCGTCCATGTTGACGCCGAGACGCCGCGCGTATTGCGGATCGAGCGCATGCTCGACATCGACGAACGCCGCGAGGCCCCCGCGTTTCTGGGCCTGCGCGATAACCGTCAGCGTGAGGGTGGTTTTTCCGGACGATTCCGGCCCGTAAACTTCGACCACGCGCCCCCGTGGAAATCCACCGACTCCGAGCGCACGATCGATCAGGATGTTGCCGGTAGGAATGACATCGATGTCCACAATCGTCGCGTCTCCGAGCCGCATAATGGCGCCGTCGCCGTAGTCCTTCGCGATCTGCTGCAGCGCGAGGTCGAGGTTTTTGTTGCGGGTCGCGATGACCTTGTCTTCGGTGGTTTTTTCTTCAGTTTTTGTAGCCATAGGGAGGGGTCCCTTAAGTACGTGCAGTCGCCGGGTACGCCAAGTAGAAAAGCGTGGAGCAGAGTCGCAAAATAGCGACAGGCCGCAAACCTCCCGGCTTGCGGCCCGCGTAACAACCCAAAAAATCGGTTTTTTTAAGCGACCGCGATCTTGCGCGGTTTCACCTGCTCTGCTTTCGGCAAGGTCAGACTGACGACACCCTGCTCGATCTTCGCGCTGATCTTTTCCGCGTCGATTGAGGGATCGAGCTCAAACGTGCGCCGGAAATTTTCGGAGCGCGATTCGCGGTGAAGAAGCGTTCCTTCCACGACCGGCGACGAGCGCCGTCCGAGAACGGTGAGTTCATTTTTCTCGACCCACATGTCGAGACTCCCTTTGTTCACGCCCGGCATTTCGATTTCCAGCGTATAACCATCCGCGTTTTCGAGCACGGTTGCGGCCGGAGTGATAAACTTCTCCGCGGTGCCCTCGCCGTCGGTGGCGCCGCTGCAATTTTCACGAATCAAAGTATTCATTGATTTTCCTTTCCTTGAGATTCCTTAACTGACGTTGACCTGGATCTGTTTCGGCTTCGCCTCTTCCGCCTTCGGCAGCGTGACCGGGAGAATTCCATCCTTATAACCGGCACTCACCTTGTTCGCGTCGACGAGGGTCGGCAACGTCACGGTCCGGCGAAATTTGCCCGTGGATCGCTCGGTCCGGGTGGCGCTATCGCCGTTCGTGCCGGTTTCCGATTTGCGCTCGCCGCTGATGGTGAGAGTCCCCTCGTGAAGCGAGATTTCGATCGCTTCCTTGCGCATCCCGGCAAGCTCCACGGTGGCAACGACGTTATCGTCGTTCTGATAGAGATCGAGGGCCGGAGTCCAACCGGTGAAAAGCGGCGCCTCGCCCGCTCCGCCGGTTAAAAATGGCAGGTCGAGCAGGGTATCAAGGTCGTCCCGCAGGTTGGTCCAGCGATCGAGCGACGACCACCTGAGGGAGCCCGGGGTTTGGTAACGAATTAAACTCATATTGATTTCTTTCCTTTTAGTAAGTTTTGATGGCTGATTCCAACCTTCCTAAAGCGAACGAAATGCCACAACCCTTCGTGGGCAGAATTCATATCGCAAATCACTGCCAATTAAGATATTAGGTTCCCGTGATGTAAATTGAAGTGCCGACATATCGGGATATATTGTCTCACTCTAGTCAATCGAAACCCGAGGGAAGATGCGCAACAATGACGCAGTTGACCGTAAGAACCGGCGGTTGCTTTCGCACCCGGGCGGCGATATCTCTGCGGGGATGGCGAGCGTTGGACCCGACGAACAATTCATGCAAGCCGCGCTCCGGGAAGCGCGACGGGGCCTTGGCCTAACGAGTCCAAATCCGGCCGTGGGCGCCGTTCTCGTTCTTCGAGGAACGATCGTAGCGCGCGGACACCATCGCCGCGCCGGGGCTCCTCATGCAGAAGTTGAATGCCTCGCCCGGTTCGGCCGGCCGCTCCCAAAAAGCGCAACTCTCTATGTGACCCTCGAACCGTGCTCTACCACCGGAAGAACGGGTCCGTGCACTAACGCCATCATCGCCGCCGGCGTAAAGAGGTTGGTGGTAGGCGCCCTCGACCCTAACCCCAGGCATGCGGGACGCGGGATCGAGCGACTTAAAAAGGCCGGGATATGGGTCCACGTCGGTGTCCTTTCGGATGAGTGTGGGGCGCTGAACGAAAGTTATAATAAATGGATCCGGACCGGACTCCCGTTTGTCATCGCCAAGTGCGGTATGAGTCTCGACGGAAGATTAACTGCGCCCCGGCCGGAAAGTCGGTGGCTGACGTCGCCTGCGTCACGGAAAGATGCTCACCGCCTGCGGGCGCAGGTCGATGCCATTCTGGTCGGAGCTGAGACCATTCGGGCCGACGACCCACGGCTAACGGTGCGGGGAAAGCGCGGAGGCCGGCAGCCGAAACGCATCGTGCTCTCGCGATTGGGGCGACTTCCGCGCACGGCGCGGATCTTCACCGACCAGTTCGCCGGGGAAACTCTTGTTTATGGCAAGATCGACCTGAAAACTTTACTGGAAGAACTAGGCGCCAAAGAAATTACAAGCGTGCTGATTGAAGGCGGTGGCGACGTGCTCGGCCAGGCCCTCGACCAGCGCCTGATCGATAAGATTCAGTTTTATGTGGCCCCCCTCTTCACCGGCGGGCCGAAGGTTGTGTTCGCGGGATCGGGTGCCGGTTCGACTGAGGAATCGATCCGCCTCACGCGAATTAGCTATGAAAGAATCGGTCCGGATATCCGCGTCACCGGGTATGCTCTACATAATTCAGATCCGGCCGAATAATTTTTGCGAACGGCGCGTCTAAATTCGTGTTAAATTGGAGTATTCTTAAAGGAGGATTGGTCAATATGAACTGGAAAAAATTCTTGCTCGTCGCCGTCGCAATCGGCGCTTTTGCATTCGCCGCGGTGCCCCCAAGTGAGGCCCGCGTCTCAATTGGAATCGGTTTGGGGTTTCCATTCGGATACGCGTACGGATACGGCTACCCTTACGGTTACAACAGCTACGCTCGCGCCTACCCGTATAACAATTATTGTTATGGGTACCCGAGGGCCGTCGTTTACGCCGGGCCTCGCTATCACCACCGTCGTCATTTCCGGCGCGTTAATTACCGGTATTATCGCCCATACTACTAAGACAGGGGGCGGGACTTTCAATAATTGAGCTGGCTGGGGAGACCCGGTCAGCTCAATTTTTTTAGAGGAATCAGAGCAGGACGGCGTCGTCGAGGGAATTGGTGTCGTCCGACGTCACTAAATCGTCGAGGTCGGCCATCAAATCGCTGTCTTGCGCTTCTGAAAACGCCAGGACTTCTCCCCGAGCCTTGGACGGGCTGCGCTCGGGCACCTGCATCCGGAGGGAGAGCGCGGCAATAATAGCCACTGCCACACCGGCGGCCGGAACCAGCCGTCGCAAATTCCACCAGCGGCTCGGCGGCGCTTCGCCTCGAGCCGCCCGAATCTTGCGCAGGACATTTCGAGAGAAGAATGGCGAGATCTGCGGCTCAACCGAACGGCCGAGCAGGTCCCATAGTTTCTCGTCCTCTTCGCGTTTCATAGCGGAGATTAAACTCCGTCAGCCCGTAAAAGTTGCAGACCGAAATCGGCCGGGAAAATCATCATGTTTCGGCCGCTTCCAGGAACCCCTCCAGCTGCCGGATTCGGGTCGGATGCCGCATCTTCCGGAGCGCTTTGGCTTCGATCTGGCGAATCCGCTCGCGGGTCACGCGGAATTGCCGGCCTACTTCCTCGAGCGTCCGGCTATAACCATCGACCAAGCCGAAGCGTTGCTCGAGCACCTGCCGCTCGCGGTCGGTCAACGTCTCCAGCACATCCTTGATCTTCTCCTTCAGGAGCACGATCGCCGTCATGTCGCTGGGGTTTTCGGCACCCTTGTCCTCGATGAAATCGCCAAAATTTGTTTCTTCGCTCTCGCCAACCGGCGACTGCAACGAGATGGGCTGCTGCGCCATCTTCAAAACAGCGCGCACCCGGTCGACCGGAAGCAAAATTTCTTCGGCCACCTCCTCCGGTGTGGGCTCCCGTCCGTATTCCTGAACGAGCTGCTTTTGCACGCGCATCAACTTGTTGATCGTCTCGATCATGTGCACGGGAATGCGAATCGTCCGGGCCTGGTCGGCAATGGAGCGGGTAATGGCCTGCCGGATCCACCACGTCGCATAGGTGGAGAATTTGTACCCACGCCGATATTCGAATTTCTCCACCGCCTTCATCAGCCCCATGTTCCCTTCCTGGATCAGGTCGAGGAAGGAGAGGCCGCGGTTCGTGTATTTTTTCGCGATGGAAATGACAAGCCGGAGATTGGCCTCCACCATTTCCGTTTTGGCCCGGAGCGCTTTATGCAGCCAGCTTTTCAACGCCCGGTATTGCTCGGTGTATTCCTCGAGTGAAAGCCAGAGAGAACTTTCCAAATCCCTGGTCTTGATCCCCAGGGGTGAACGCACACCGTGGTCGCGGGGGTGCTTGCTGATCTCCCCCTGCAAATGGGTCAGGGCCTGGAACCGTTCATCCGCGAGATTCACGAATTCCTCGGTCACCTTCTGTTTAAAATAAAATTTCGGATACAGCTTTTGGAGCGTTGCCACCGCCTTCTGGAACGTCTTCGCCTTCCGCGCATCGCGCCGGCTGGGCCCGTGCAAAATCTGGGCGTATTGCTGGCGGATGGAGCCACTCAATTTCTCAACCTGCTTGCAAAGCCGCGGCAACATCTTCATGTAGCGCTCCCGGCTCTCGATCTTCTTGTCGAGAATCACGCGGTCGAACCGCTCGCCGCCTTCGGTGAGTTTTTGGGCGAGATCGAGATGGGCCTGCGCGATAAATCCGAAACGGTTGATCAGCCGCTGGACCATGATCTCGGCTTCCTCGATTCGTTTCGAAATTTCGACCTCCTGCTCGCGGGTCAGAAGCGGAACCTGACCCATCTGCTTGAGATACATCCGCACTGGGTCGTCCAGAATATCGAGCTTCGGCTCGGGCTTTTCCTCTTCCTCTTCCTCGGGGTCTTTCTTCCCATCCTTGTAACGATCGACCTCGGACGCCTCGATGATATCGATTTCCATCCGGCGCAGGCGGGTCAGGATTGCATCCAGTTGATCGGCGTCGCTGATGTCGGCCGGCAAGGCTTCGTTGAGATCGTCGAAGGTGAGATAGCCCTGTTCCTTGGCGAGCTTGATCAGTTCGCGAATGCGGGCTTGGACATCGCCACCCGAGGGCGGCGCTAAAATATCTTCCGCATCGGGTTCCTCCGCGCCGTTTAAAGCGCGCGCCGGAGGCGCCGGCCGCGACGCATTTCTTTTCGGGCGAGAACTCTTCCGGACCGCGTTTTTCTTCGCCGGTTTCCGGCTGGCCTTGCTCGACTTCGCCTTGGTCTTTTGGACCTTCGCCCGCTTGGACTTGGCCGGCTTCTTCGGAGAGGGTCGGGCTCCCTTTCGCGCGTTTTTTCTCGGATGGGTTGCCAAAGCTTTGTGCTCTTGAGGTATTGCTGTTTTCAAGCCGGCTTTCGCTCGACCTTACTGCCCCCTCAGCGACAGTTTTACTTGTCGAGCACGCGGGCAGACGAAAACGCGGAAAGGTCGCGGAGTTGCTCCGTGAGGTCAAGAATTTGTTTCTGCAAATTGACCGCTTCGCCCGCGGTCAGGCGGGGTAGCTTCATCCGGCCTTCCGCGATCTGAAGTTGGCGGCGCAAAGTCGCCCGTCGGAGGCCGTTCCACCAGCCCTGGGCGACCTCGAGCCCGTTGGGCGGCATTTTCTGGAGAAGCCAGGAGGACACCAGCGCTTCTTCGCCCGGGGGCAGGCCGGACATGAAAACATTCAACGAAGCGGAATCGTCGGGGCGCAGGCCACTTTCCAGGATTTTGCCAAGCATCTGGGCATCCGGCGTGTGCGCGAGCATTTCGCGCCAATCCTGGGCCAGCAGGAAATCCCGGGCCTCGTCATGACGCAACCCCAGTAGGCAAAGCATCGCAATCTCGTGCCGGGGGGGCGGCGCTACTTCCGGCCGCGGTGCACTCTCTTCGACGGGAAACCGCTCGCGGCCGGGCTTCAACAAGAGGCGCTCGAAATCCTCGCGCGGGACCCCGATTCGCGCGCTGGCCCGGTTCGCCACCTCACCCCGCATCATCGGGTCCTGGACGCGGCCAATCGTTTCCGCGAGCTTTTGCGCCAGCTGCATCTTGGAGCCGAGCGAGTCCAGGTCGGTCGCGCTGGATTCGCGCTCAATCCACCAATCGAAAAAATCGCGCGCGGTCGTTACGCGTTTTTCAAATTCCTCCCGTCCGCGCGTCCGCACCATGGAGTCAGGATCTTCGCCCGCCGGCATTTCGGCGACGCGGACCACGAGATTGTTCTGAAGAAGCGCATCGAGCGAACGTTCCGCTGCCTTTTGCCCGGCGGCATCCGCATCGAAACATAGGACCACTTCGCTGACGAAACGTTTCAAGATCCGGGCCTGGTTTTCCGTAAAAGCCGTCCCCTGCGGAGCGACGACATTGGTGATCCCGGCCTCGAACAGGGTGATCAGGTCCAGCTGCCCTTCGCAAACGATGGCGCAATCGGCTTCGATCAGTCCTCTTTTCGTTTTGTGCAGGCCAAAAAGGACACGGCCCTTGCGAAACAGCGAGGTCTCCGGCGAGTTCACGTACTTCGCAGTCTCCGCATTCTTGTCGAGAATGCGCCCGCTGAACGCGATCACTTCGCCGACATCGTTGTGGATGGGGAACATAATGCGATTCCGAAACCGATCGTATCCGTTCTCATCGCCTGCGCTTTCGTCCCGGCGCGCGATTAACCCGCTTTCCATCAGCAACCGTTGCTGGTAACCCCGCTCGAGCGCCCAGTTCAAAAACGCGTCCCAGCTTTCCGGCGCGAATCCGATCTGCCAGTCCTTTGCGATCCGGCGATCGATTCCGCGTCCTTTCAAATACTCACGCGCCGCGGTGCCGGCCTTCGCCTTGACCAGGTTTTCGTGAAACCATTCGGCCGCTTCCGCGTGCAACTGAAGCAGGGCCCGGCGAGTCTCGTGTTGCCGGTCGTTCTCCCCGCTGCTCGGACCGCGCTCTTCGATGACCGGAATCCCGACCCGCGTCGCGAGTTTTTTTACCGCTGCCGGGAAATCGAGGTGCTCATAGTCCATCACAAACCGGAAAACGCTGCCGCCCGCCCCGCAGCCAAAGCAATGGAATGTCTGCCGCGACGGGCTCACCGTGAAGGAAGGCGTTTTCTCCTGGTGAAAAGGACAGAGCGCCTTGAAGGTGGATCCCGCGCGCCTGAGCGGAAAATAGGTCCCGATTACCTCCACGATGTCGTTCGCCGCCGCGATCTGCTCGATGGTTTGTGTCGGGATAATGCCCATCTGGTTTTACTTTTCGCTCGTGTTCTCGCTGCTCGCGATTCAAATTAAGCGAGAAGCGATTTTTTGATGAGAATATTGTTCCGGTGGTTGCCGTTGATCCTCGGCCTGGTCGCCCTCACCCAGCCATCGCACGCGCGCGATCTCGTGCGGAAAGGGGATACGGTTGTCGTCGCGCTTGGCGGAGAAATTTCGCCGCCGCTCTATCTGTTTTTGCGCCGGGCAATCAAGGCCGCGGAGAGCGCGGGCGCCGGCGCGATCGTCATCGAAATGGACACGTATGGCGGGCGGCTCGATTCCGCGAGCGACATCGTGAGTGCCCTCAACCGGACGACCATCCCGACTTATACCTTCATCAACACCAACGCCGGTTCCGCGGGTTCGCTCATCGCGCTGGCCACGCGTCATATATATATGTCCCCGGTGAGCGCAATCGGTGCCGCCGCCCCGGTCCTCTCCACGGGAGCCGACCTTCCCGCGACCGAAAAGGAAAAGACGCTCTCCTATTGGTCCGCGCTGGTCCGCAATTCTGCCACCCGGAACGGCCATAATCCCGATATCGGCGAAGCTTTCATGGATAAGGACAAGGAAGTGAAGATCGGAGACCGCGTCGTCCATGCGAAAGGAACCCTCCTGACCTTGAACGCCCAGGAAGCCGTCGAGCAGATCAACGGAAAACCACTCCTCGCCGACGGGCTCGCCGATTCCGTCGCGGATCTGGCGAAAAAGGCCGGGCTGAAAGGTGCTCTTGTGGCCATTGAACCGAGCGGATTCGAACGGCTGGCTTTTTGGATCACGTCCCTCGCTCCGCTCCTCCTCCTGCTCGGAATCATCTGCGCCTATCTGGAATTCAAAATGCCCGGCGTCAGCCTGCCAGGCATCGTTGCCGCGATCTGTTTCGCACTCTTTTTCGCCGGTCATTACCTCGCCGGCCTTGCCGGTTGGGAAGTCGTCGCCCTCTTCGTTCTCGGCGTGGTTCTGGTCCTCATCGAAATTTTTTTCTTCGCCCATTCGACCATTGTCGTCGGCGTGATCGGCGTTTTTCTCATGCTGGCGTCCCTTCTCTGGGCCATGATCGATCGCTATCCGGGAGAAACGTTTCTACCGACCGGCGACATGCTGGCCATTCCGCTCCGGAATCTCTTTTTCACCCTGGTGGCCGCGACCGCTGTCATCATGGTGCTCGCCCGTTATCTTCCTAAGACCAACCTCTACCGCCGCTTCGCTCTGATGACGACGAATCCTCCCGGGCCCTCGCTCGCCGGTGTGCCGCGCGAATTTGCGACGGCGCTCGACGTGACTCCGGGCATGCAAGGTACCGCCCAAACCACTTTGCGGCCCAGCGGCAAGGCGCGCTTCGCCGATCACGTGGTCGACGTCGTCACCGGCGGCGAATTCATTTCCGCGGATACCCCGGTCACTGTCGTTCAAAAGGACGGAATGCGTGTAGTCGTGAAAGCGCGCTGAGATTTTTCGTAATGTGGGAGGGGCTTTGTGTCCCCGCCTCTGGTTGTCTTCCCTTGGGGCGCAAAGGCCGCTCCGCCATTGATCTAGCCGCCGGCGACCACGCGCACGAATTCGATCCGATCGCCGTCCGCAAGCGGCCGCTCACTCCATTCGCGTTGATGCAGCGCAACCGTGTTGTGTTCGATCAGGACGCTGTTGGGTTGCAAACCAAAATGTTTCGCCAGTTCCGCCACATTTTTCAGGCCGTTCATCTCGGCCGGCTCGCCGTTTACCCAAAGTTTCATGTCGCCAGGAGGCCGGCGTCCCAGTCTTTCCAGACCGGCTCGAAGCCGCTCCGCCGCAGAGACGCCGCTACCTCCGCCGGCGAGCGATCGTCACTGATTTCGAATTGCCCCGTCGCCCGCTTGTCTTCGCCATTTTCAAATTCCGGCGCGACGATTCGCCCCCGTAAGGTCCGATGCAGTTCGTCGGTGCCCTGGCCGGTGTAACCACCCGGTTCCGTATGGCTCCCGGCGCTCATCATCGTCACGCCGAGCGGCGCCAGGGCATCGCGCAACGCAGCCCGTTCCCGGGTGCTGAGGACGAGCCCGACTTCCGGGAATGCGATCCGAAACGCGCAGATCAATTGCGCCAATTCCCGATCCGTCATTGAAAACGGCGGATGAAATTCCCCCGCCGCCGGACGCAAACGGGGCAGACTCACCGTGATCTGCGCCTGCCAGCAATGCTTCAGCAGATATTCCACGTGCGCTGCCAGACTGAGCGCTTCCTCCTGCCAGCGGCAAAGGCCAAAGAGGGCGCCGATTCCAAGCCGGCGAAAACCAGCGTCGTACCCGCGCTGCGCGCAATCGAGGCGCCAATTGAAGTCGCGTTTTGGACCCGCTGTATGAAGGTCGGCATAGGTTTCGCGATCGTACGTTTCCTGGTAAACGACGAGGCCTTCCGCGCCGGCCCGCACCACCGGAGCATATTCCGCTGTTTCCATCGGGCCGACCTCGATCGAGATCGCTGAAAAATCCGGCGCCAGCGCGCGGATGCAATCCGCCAGATAGGTTTGCCCGACAAATTTCGGGTGTTCCCCGGCGACGAGAAGAACGTTCCGGAAACCCTCCCTGGCCAGATGCCTTCCTTCGGCCGCAACCTGTTCCAGATTCAAGGTGACACGAAGGATCGGGTTATCGCGCGAGAAGCCGCAATAACGGCAGTTGTTGATGCACTCGTTCGAAAGATAAAGCGGTGCGAAAAGCCGCATCGTTCGTCCAAAATTTTTCAGGGTCAATCCATGCGCCTGCTGCGCCAGTTCCTCCAGTTCCAAATCCGACTTCGACGAAATCAGAGCGTCGAAGCGATTGAGCAACGGGGATTTCTGCAGCGGTAAATTGTCCAGGACTTGGGCAAACGACATCAGGAACAATTTCGCTCGCGCGTCGCCTTTCGCAATGGGCAGCGCCCGGCGGCACTTGCATCTTTACTGGTGACGCTGGAGCCGGATCGCTGGTCCCGCGGCGTATTCAGGTGGATCGCGCGCTCTAACGCGCGATGGCAATTAAGACGCGCCCTCGGCGCCACTACCAAACATCGAGCGTCGCAGCGCTCGATCCACCCACTTAGCGGAGCGAACCTGGAGAAAAACTCCATTCCATCAGCGACTTTTCCACCTCGGCGCCGTTTTCCGAAATCCACGCGTCCATCTCTTCCTTCGCTCCGGCGCCGTAGATGCGGTGGGAATAAACAAACGAGTATCCCTTTTTATCCGCGAGCTTGAAACGCGCGAAGGCGACTTCGATGAATTGCGGTCGATTAAACCGCACCGAGATAAAATGCTCCGCCGGGCCCTCCTTCGTCATCGGCACAGACCGAGTCTTGAGGATCGTCCCCTGGTGACTTTTGTAATTCCCGAGCACCGCATTCGCCGTCCCCGCCAATTTCTCTCCTTCATCCACGCCTGGGTAGGCGTTGATCGTGATCATGTCCGACCAGTGATCCAGGTCCTCCTGTTTGGCAGGCGTAAATTCATGCTGATCGTCTTTCGACCATCGGTGAAAATAACTGGCTTCCCGGAATACGAAGGTCGGGGACGTGGATTCGTTCGCGGCGCCGCTCAGCGTCGACGCTAACGACGCGGTGATCGCGCTCAGAAAAACGAGCCCTCGTCGAAAACGCATTCGCGCGGGTTTTCCCATCCGTCCTCTGATCTCCGGCCTCTGGATTTATCGCAGCTGAAGCGCGCGGATCACGGCGCGGTTGATTCCGCCCGTGACTTGCAGTCCGTGATCCCGTTGATATTTGCGCAAGGCTTTGCGCGTAGCGTCCCCGAGTCTCCCATCGATCGCGCCATCATAATACCCTTCACGAGCCAGGGCGCTCTGGACGTCACCGACCTGCGAACCGGTGTCCGAGGGGCCATCAGTCGAAGGCGCCGGCCCGGTTGAATAGTCAGGGTAGCTTTCGTCGTAAGGGGCATCCTCATAGTCCCCGCCGTATGGGTAGTAGCCGTAGCCATATCCGTAAGGCTCAAAGAGGAACGGGTCGTAAATAAACCAAAAGCCGTTACGGAAATGGCATCGATGTCCGTGCCAGAAGTGATCGCGGCCCCGGTCCCAGTGCGGCTGCCAGTTCGCGCTCCGTTGGGCGACTACGCGTCCCCGATTATTGAAAGCCTGCGAGCGAACGCCGGCAGTCCGGCCGAAAGCCAGCCGGGCCCTCGCCGAGGTGTAGTTCCGTGAGTTAAAAGCGGTCGTGCGATTGCCGGAGAAGCGCGCCCGGTTCGAAAAATAGGCCGGATTACGCAAAGCCGACGTCGAAGAAAAACGCGGCCCGGTCGCTGAATAAATACGCGCGGGCCCATTGAACCGCGCGCCGCCGCTGGAGAAACTTCGGCTCGGTCCCGAATAATGACTGGCGGGCGCCGCAAAATTCCCGGAACTGAACGAATGCGCGCTCGACCGTGAACCCGCCTGGACCGATTGCAGCAGAGCCGCGCTTGCGACCACTGCGATACCGAAAACGAAAATATTTTTCATTCTGATGCGCCCTCCCGCGCCGGCTTAACGTAGTCCTCTGCGCGTCGCAATGAAAGAAAAATCCCCTGTCACCCTCAATGTGGGAGCGGCCTTTGCGCCGCGGCGGGACAGAGTCGGGACGCAAAGGTCCCTTTCACTCTGATCGAGCTCTAGTTCGCCGCCAGCCTGGACGAGCGACTGTGCGATTCCAGCTTGGCCCGCGCGATCGCAGGACCGAGCCGCGCATTCTCGACGTCGATTTTAGTTCCCACTGCCACCGATCCAAAGAGCCGGGCCACGTCGTTCGAGCGCATCCGGATACACCCGTAGCTGGCGGGCCTTCCAATCAGCCGTTCTTCCGGCGTGCCATGAATATAAATGTTCCGAGCAAACGCCCGGGAATTCTGTTTTTCCAACCCGCGCAGCCAAAGAATCCGGGTCACAATCGGGTCGCGTCCCGGCGCATTCGGCGGCAGGATTTCACCTGTCATTGATCGATTCTTGAACACTGCCCCCAGGGGTGCGTTTCCACCGATCTTCGAAGCGATTCGCATCGTGCCGAGCGGAGTAGCGTAGCTGCCGGAACCGTCGCCCAGGCCGAACTTCGACGTGGAAACAGGATACCGCGCGACGACAACGCCATCATCGATTAACGCGAGCGTTTGGTCGGGGACGCTCACCACGATCGATGGCGTTGCCAGTGCGGGAGCAGGGAGCGCCGCGGTCAAGCAAGGCAACAGGATGCTGAGATGGAGAAGCCTCATGTTGCCATTCTAATTAGCACTGCGCGTACCGTCGCTGGCACAGGCGCCGCCGGAGAGCGCCGACAAGGCATGATGCGAGCTAATCCAGCCAAGCAGTTTAGGAACAATTCGCGGCGTTCGCAGCAGCCGGCGATTGGTCGGCTGAGACAGCGGATGCGACGACGGGAGTAAACAGGCCGTTTTCCGCCGTGGCGAGCCGCGGCGAGACAATTCCCGCCCTCCTTCGCTTCCTACTTCTTCCCTCCAACCAGCCCCTCTTTTAGTCCCGCGTTTGGTGGGTTCTTTCCGATCCAGCAACGAATCAACTGCTGGCTGAACCCCTTGTCTCCGATCGATCCCACCTTTTGTCCCCGGATCATCACGTCAACCCTGTCGGGAAGAAAATGGTAGGCCATCGCGTCGCCCTTCTTCATGTCTTTCATCAGGCCCTCCAGCTTGCCGATATCCGGTTTGAACCTCGCGCAATCCGCAACGCAATTCCTCTCGAACCCTTCCTGAAAGGCCTCCGCCATCTGCTTCGCGCTCACTTCGCGCATGAACACCATCTCGATGCTCTTGGACTGGTCCGAACTCGCGATCGCTTCCGCGTCCTTCGAGGAATTTTCCAGGTAGAGACCGGCCGCATACACATTAATCTTGAGAATGGTTGCCTGCCTCAGTCCGGCTCCGTTCAACTTGAGCGTCTTGCCTTCCACTGTCACCTGGTCCGGCAATTTCATCCCGCTAATCTCCGTGGCCGAAACGCCGGGCGCGCCCAACGAAAACATCGCTGCCCAGCAAACCCCCAACACCACGCGCTTCAACGTTTTTCCATAAGTCATCATTTCAGGTCTCCTTGGTTGTCGGCGGAGAGGTTAGAAGGAAGGCTCAGCCCATTTCGAGCAGAATCTTTATTTTTGCGCCGGGCTCTGTTGTTCGCCCACAATTTACCTTTGGCCGGCGCGGCGCACCCACCCGTTCGTCACTACACTGGTGAGAGAAAATGGCTCACCGTTAGAGCGCCTGCCGCTATCGATAATTCGCGCCGTATAAATGGCAGCATCGCCAAATAGGTGGACTAACGGATCTTCCACCCTGGTGTCGCTCTCCTCGCTCTTCTCGACCGAATGCAGCAGGTCGCTCTTGCTCCTCCTCTCGCCCCTGAACGACCAGGACTGCATTTGATCGGCGATCAAAGGATTAATTGTCGCCCTATCATGCTTCAGCCACGCTGCATTTATCACGTCGGTCAGGCGCAGAATTTCCTTCTCGTCGTCTGAAGCCGTCGGTGTTGACGTCGGCGGCGGCTTCGCTTCCTCCAGGTAGACGGCCTGTTCTGTCACCGCCCTCCAGCCTTCTGGCTGTTTCACCCATACCCGCGTCACCCGGTCCCTGCCTGTCGATCGTTCGCCCTTGAACTCGATCGTGTTCGTCCAGCGCGCCGTCACAACCGCCGTCGTGCCGTAAAGGCGCACCTCGGTTTGGTCCAGTTCGATCGAAAGGAACTTTGCTCTGCCGGATTGAATCGCGTCGATGAACTGCGTCTTGGTCTGTTCCCGGCCATTGACGTGGATCACCCATCCAATCGTCGGCCAGGAGACGATTTAAATCAGCCGCATCGTGCTGCAAAAATGCCTGCCGCAGTTCCCCGTGCTCGCAACCCATCAGTCCTGTCTCCTTCCGGGTCCGCCCGGGCCGGCAGCGCTATCACGAACAAGACTAGCAGCACAAATTTTGCGCACATGTCGCTCGGGATTCTGGTGCCTGTCCTCATAGATATCTACGCACCCGTAATCGGTACGCCCGATAGCTCTCGCCGAACTTGCCTTCCAAGTACCGCTCCTCCCGCTTCACCACCCCGAAATGGATAATCAGAAGCACAGGCCCGAGAAGAAGGAAGGTCCACCACGTGTTCACCACGAGAGTAAGACCGAGATAGATGAGGGTCATCGACACGTAAAGCGGGTTTCGTGTGAAACGAAATGGCCCCGAGCTCACGATTGCGGTCGTCGGCTTGAACGGATTGATGTTCGTCTCCGCCGCGAGCATCGCCCTTCTCGCTGCCACGATCATTGCGATGCCAACCGCGATGGCCGCGAGTCCGCTCCAGCGCGGACCGGCCGACGCGAAGACTGGCCACGGCCTTTCCCACCGGTCCAGGACGACCCCAAGCAGGATTCCGCCCAGATAAATCAGCGGCGGCGGCGCGATCACTCCCGCTCGATCATTTCGTCCGTTCGTCAACTCCTGGTCCATCGGATTATCTGTCAGGCACGCTCAGTCTGACTTTGAGGCCAGGACCTTCGTCTGATTGCATTGCTCGTCAGTAAAGCAGAATCGATTTCACTCTTCTACTCTCTTCTTCGCTGGTAAGTCGTGGTGGTTTCCTTTAACGGCGATGGGACGCCGTGGTTGATGTCTGAGCAAACGATCCGCCCATCGTCATGCCCCTGGTATCAGAATCGTCCCCTCAGCGCTTAGTTGCCCCCAGAAACAATACGGTTTCGAATGAGGAATCTTCGCCGAACCCGAAAGCGATTTCCTGGCCGCCTGAAAAAAGACCGCGAATCGTTCCGGTTACAAAGAGGGTAAGGTTGGGCTTGCATTGGTTTTTCGGACAGTGAATGAGGGACCAATTCCTTTGGTTTATTTGTTTATTTGGGATTCAAAGTCGATTGGGCTGAGATAAGCAAGACTGGAGTGGAGTCTGGTGCGGTTGT
>JBBRMO010000004.1:0-19201 GCA_038230815.1 Chthoniobacterales bacterium | reverse complement strand
TGCGAAACCGTTCGCCTTCGTTTCGCACGCGCACAGCGATCACATTGCGCCGCACGACGAGATCATCGTTTCGGAACGAACGGCGCGCTTGATGCAGGCGCGGTTGCCGGGGGAACGGAACGAGCACGTCCTGAACTTCGGCGAAAAGACCGCGATTCGCGGGCTCGATGTCACTTTGATTCCCGCCGGCCACATTTTTGGCTCGGCCCAGTTTTTTCTGGAAACGGTGAACGGCTCGGTGCTTTACACGGGCGATTTTAAGTTGCGGCCGGGCCGTTCGGCGGAGCCGGCCGAATGGCGGCACGCCCAAACGCTCATCATGGAGACCACCTTCGGACTGCCGCGCTACCGCTTTCCTCCCACGGAGGAAGTCATCGCGCAGATCGTTGCTTTCTGCCGAGACGCCCTGGAAACGGGGGCGGTGCCGGTCTTGCTCGGTTATTCGTTAGGCAAGGCTCAGGAAATTCTTTGCGCGCTCGCGGGCGCGGGACTCAAGCCCATGCTCCACGGCACGGTCCACCGGATGACGAAGATTTACGAGCAGTTCGGCCAGTCGTTTTGCGACTATGAGCGCTACCATGCGGACGAATTAGCCGGCAAGGTCCTGATCTGTCCGCCGAGTGCAAACCGCTCCCGCATGCTTAAAAAAATTCCCGAGAAACGGGTAGCGATGATCAGCGGATGGGCGGTCGAACCAAGCGCGATCTATCGCTATCAGGTGGACGCAGCGTTCCCGCTCTCGGATCACGCTGATTACAGCGATCTCATTCGTTATGTGGATCTGGTAAAGCCGGAGCGGGTGTTAACGCTGCATGGTTTCGCGGCGGAGTTTGCGCGCGATCTGCGTGAACGAGGAATCGAAGCGTGGGCGTTAAGTGAGGAAAACCAGATGGAACTGAGGCTCAGGAAAACCGCAGGGGTGGGCGCGTCACCGGGCGACTCCGTCCGAAGGGCGGACGCAACGCTTTTACGCCAGGCGATTGCCGCCGATACGGCGGCCATTACAGGGTCTGAATTCCATGACTTCGCGCAAGTCGGTGAAATGATCGCAGCAACGCCAGCGAAGCTCGAGAAGGTGCGGCTGCTCGCGCAATATCTGGGGACACTGAGTCCGACTCAGCTCCCGATCGCGACGATCTATTTTACCGGCAAACCATTTCCGCAGAGCAACCCGCGGACGGTCCAGGCAGGATGGGCCGTGATCCATCGCGCGTTACTGGCCGCGACGAAATTAGCGGAGCCGGAATTTCGCCGCATCTCGAGTTCGCATGGCGACGCCGGCAAGACGGCCCTGGAAGCACTGGAAGGACGGACGAGTCCGGAATCATTCTCTCTGGCCGATTCGCGCGAACTTTTCGATTCGCTTCAAAGAACGCGCGGCCCGCTCGCTAAAACTGAGATCCTCCAGAAACGCCTCGCCAGATTGTCGCCGCGCGAGGGCCAGTATTTAATTAAAATTCTGACGGGCGATCTGCGGATTGGTCTGCGGGAGGGATTGGTGGAAGAAGCGATCGCCGCCGCCTTTTCCGCTCCGGTGGAGGAAGTCAAAGAAGCAAACATGCTTCTCGGCGATCTCGGCCACGCCGCCCTTCTCGCATCCAAAGGTGAACTGCAAAGCGCCGAGCTCTCGTTATTTCGTCCGATCAAATGCATGCTGGCCAGCCCCGAGCCTACAGCGGAAGCGATCTGGGCTCGGTTTGCCCGTCCGGAAGAAGGCAAAGCGGTTTATGTCGAGGACAAATTCGACGGGATCCGGGCGCAGCTCCATCGCTCCGCTAAACGCGTGGAAATATTTTCACGCGATCTGCGCCGGATGACGGACCAGTTCCCCGAGCTTGGAGATCAGGCGGGGCATTTCAGGGACGAGGTCATTTTCGACGGCGAGATCATGGCGTTCGAGCACGGAAAGAAGCTAACCTTCTTCGACCTGCAGAAGCGGCTTGGCCGAAAGAATGAAGGAGCCGATTTATTCGCAACCGCCTCAGCTGACGTCCCGGTGGTTTTCGTCGCGTTCGACCTGCTCTGGATGAACGGCGCGTCGTTCCTGCGACGTCCCTTGCGGGAACGGCGCGAAGTTTTGCGAAGCATCAGGCTGCCGACCGGGTTTCAATTCGCGGAAGTTTACCCCGCGCATTCGGCGGAAGAAATCGAGACGGCGTTCCAACAAGCGCGCCGCCGCCTCAACGAAGGTTTGATGGTGAAGGATCCCGAGAGTCTCTATTCGCCCGGTCGCCGCGGAATGTTCTGGTTCAAACTAAAGAAGGAACTCGCCACCCTCGACGTGGTCGTAGTGGCGGCAGAACTGGGACACGGAAAACGCAATCACGTCTTGAGCGATTACACTTTCGCGGTGCGCGATGAAATCAGCGGACAGTTGCTCACAATCGGGAAAGCCTACAGTGGACTGACCGACGTCGAGATCGCCGAATTGACGGTGCATTTCAAGAAACAAACGACCTCGAATCACGGGCGTTATCGGGAGGTAAAACCCGACACGGTCCTTGAGATCGCGTTCGACTCCATCCAGCCAAGCACCCGGCACGAAAGCGGACTGGCTTTGCGCTTTCCTCGCATCAAGGCCATTCGGCGCGACAAGACCGTCGATGCCATCGACACCCTGGCCTACGCGCGCTCGCTCCTGAACGAGCGCGCGGAGAAATAGTTAATTCGGCGGAGTCGAAGGAGCCGGCGTCGGCGTTCCAGTTTCGTTTTCGGCGGGAACGGGGCGCCTGGCTCTGAGGTTTTTCGCCTTGTCCGCATTCGTATTTGGAGATGAACCGGGCGCCGCGCTTGGATTCACGTCGGAAGGCGGTGTCGGGGGAAGAACGGGTGCGGTCGGCGGCACCATGCGCCGCGGAATATTCGGCGGCGATGCCGGCGCAGTCGAAGCGTCAACCGGCGGCGTGGCGACAGGTACGGGCAAGATCGCCCGCGGAGGCGCGGTGGGATGCCTCACCGGCGGCAAAGTCGGCAATGGTTTCGACGCCGATTCAGTCGCAGGAGAGGGAGTCGTCGTTGGGACGGGCGGGTTAGTCAGCGGGGGTATGGTCTTTCGCGGAACCTGGGGAGTAATGGCGGGCACCACGGTTGGCTTCTCAATCGGGGTAGGACTGGCGCGCGGCGGGATCGGGGGTGAGGGCCGGGTTCGAGTCACCGGTGAAGCGGCGACCGCAGGCGTAGCCGTCGCGGAGGCGGTAGATGACAGGGCGGGCGTTGCAGACGCGACCGGAGCCAGGGATGCAGCAATAGAGGGACTGGGTCTTGGCATGGGCGTCGGACGCATCCTAACCGATGCACTCGCGGCGGCCGTCGGCGCCACGGAGGCCGTTGCCGCGGGAGTAGGAGTCGCCGCAGTAACAGCAGGCGTCGGACTGGGGGTGGGTCTTGAATGTACTCTTGGCGAAGGTGAGGGCGTCGCCCTCGCGGCCACAGCGGCGGTCGCGCTCGGCGTAGCTGTGGTTGTGGGCGGAGGCGTTGTCGTCACGCTCGCGGCGGGCGTGACACTCGTTGCCGGGGTCAGTGAGGGACTCGGCCTCGTCCTGGGCGTGGCCATCGGCGTGGGGCTGGCTGCTGCAACCGTCGCACTTGGCGTCGTTGCGGCGACCGGTGTCGCCGACGGTGAAGTTTCAACCGGCTTCACGAACTGTTTCGAAGGTCCGTTGGGAGGAGGGGTTGCCTCCGTTCTGATCTTCGTCCGCGCGCGTTCCGCAGCGGAACGGTCTGCGATGGTCCAGCCGTTATCGATACTCAGTTCAGTGACACGCTCTTTCACCCGGCGAGGACGCAGCAGGTCACGGACTTCCGTGATCAGAGGCACGGAAATCTCCAGGTCGTCGCCGCGCACCGTGGCGGCAGTCTCCGTATTCTGCCGGCGCAGTCGATAGCGCTCGATCGGCTGGGGACCGCGCGATCGCAACTCGTCGTAGTTCGGTCCGTCGTTCCTGATCGTCGTATTTGCGAACGTAATTCTCGTCACGTTGGTCGTCTCGATGACGATGGTCGCATTTCGCTCCGCGGGGACGACCGCGTGCCGTATTTTTTGGACGCCCAATTCGTTGCTCGGGACGAATGAATACTGGTCGGGGCCAATATCATAATAGCTGTCCGCCCAGTTCTGGATGCCGCTGCGCCGATCGAAGCGCGCTTCCGGCGGCAACGGGGCCCAGCCGACATAATCCTTGCTCGTCCGCCAGGACACCCAGGCCGGGGCCCATTCGTCCCCTGGAACCCAGACCCAGCCGACACGCTTGAGCCGCAGCCAGCGCCCGTAATGGTAGGTCGCCCAACCGAATGGCTCCGCCGAAACCCAGGTCCAACCAGCGTCGCTGTAAACCCAGCGTCCCTCGGTGTAAGGCCGCCAGTCGCGCGATTGTTCCGCCTCCCGTGGCTGCCAGACGTAGCCGTAATCTCCCGTCTCGCGCCACTCACCGTAGGGATCGAGCTTTTCATAAAACATTCCGTAAGCGGCCGTGGAGCGTTTCTCGGTGCGCGAGTCGGTTCTCTCGCTGATCGCCGGCGCGGTCGGGGCGATCAACGGTTTTTTCGCAGGCGGAGCCGTCGCGGCCGCTTCTCGATCCGCGAGCGCTTTTTCACGTGCCTCGAGATTGGCCTTGTCCTGCGCGAGAAGTTGCTTTTCCGCATCGACTCGTTCGGCCGCAAGACGGTCCTGAACCTGACGCTCGACCTCGGTCTTTCGTTCTTCTTCGGTCTGCTGTTTCTGACAGGAAACAAAAAATGCCAGGGCCGCGATCAATGGGAAAACGGAGAACTTCTTCATGGTGTGGTTAGACAGGAGGACGGGTTACTTATTCGAATGAACTGCTTGCAGGCGGAAATGACGGGACCGGCGAATCAGTCTCTCGGAGAGGGAGACGCAGATGGTGCCAACGAAACGGGAATGACCGTGATTTTCTCGATCTGATCGCGTCGCGCTTTCTGGACATTCGCATAGACCGCGACCAGCGCCAGCGCGACAACGATAATGATCATGAGCCTCAGGCCGGCGCGCGGCGCGCGGGATGATTCGGCGGCAGGTTGGTCGCTCCCCGGTGGCACCGCGCACCGTCTCCCGCGCGCGAGAGGTGCGCAAGCAGGGTCATTCCATCGAAAGGGCGGCGATGGCGTCCATGACGCGCTGACTCAATCGCAAATAAAGATCCTTCCCCCGCGGCTCCAGGTCCTCCTCCGTGAAATAAATCGGCTCGCCGACGACGACGGTGACATGGCCAAGGCGCGGCCATTTTTCGTGGACGGGCCACGAATCGAAGGCGCCGAAAATTCGCATCGGCACGACCGGTGCCAGCGTCTTCGCGATAACCAAACCCACTCCCGGTAAAGCCGGCTGCAGTTTGCCGTCGGGCGTTCTCTGGCCTTCCGGAAACACCAGGGTCCCTTCGCCCGATCTCAAGATCCGAATCAACGCCTTGAGGGCCGTGCGATCTTTGCCACCCTCGGAATCGACCGGCACCACATTCAGTTTCGGCAGGAGCCAGCCAAAAAAGGGCCCGTCCAGAAGAGTCCGGCGGGCGAGAAAAAAGATGGCGCGATCTGAAACGCTCCCCGCCAGGGGCGGATCGAGGTAGCTCTGGTGATTCGCCGCGAGAATGACCGGCCCGTGATTAATCATGCGCTCGCGATGCACGACCTTCAGCCGGAAAAAGATCCGGCCGAGCACCTTGATGATATGATAGCAAATCCAGTAGTACGGATTCAAAGCCCTAGCGGATTTCCATCCCTTTCATTTTCAACCGGCCGATGATTTCACCAACGACTCCTTCGATTGTCAGGTTAGAGCTGTCGATGACGTGGGCGTCTTCAGCGATGATGAGGGGCGAGGCACGCCGCGAGGAATCCGCCCGATCGCGGGCCGCAATCTGATCGCGCTGGCCCTGGGCCTGCCGGCGGCGCAGGCGCACTTCCGGCGAGGCATCGATGTAGAATTTGTAGGGAGTGTCGGGAAAAACGACCGACCCAATATCGCGTCCTTCCATGACGACGTCCTGATCGCGCGCAAAGCCGCGCATTTTTTCGACAAGAATCTCACGCACTCGTGGAACGCTGCTGACCAGCGAGACCTCTTCGTTCACCCGATCGTCGCGAAGATGCAACATCGGGTCGATTCCATCGATCAGGATTCGGGAGCCATCGCCATCAAGAGTGCAGTCGATCCGGGCAGCATCGAGTAACTGCGTTATCGCAAGGGCGTCGCCGGGAGGCACTTTTTTTTCAAGGACGTGCCAGGTCACCGCCCGATACATCGCACCGGAGTTGATGTACTCGAAACCGATCTGCCGCGCGAGGGCGCGGGCCACACTGCTTTTTCCCGATGCCGCCGGCCCGTCGATGGCGACCACCCGATGAGCGCTTTCGCGCACGCTCATTCTTCTTCGACTTTGGCCGGTGTCAGTGAGCTGATGACCGGAGTGGTGACGCGGACCCGCTTCGAACTGACGAATTCATCCAGCGTCTTTTCGAAGCCAGGATAGGATTCGCGGACGCACTCGACGTCCTGAACAACCGTTTCGCCGTCCGCGAACATGCCCGCGATCGAAAATGCCATCGCGATGCGATGGTCGCCGAAGCTGGCGACCCGAGCCCCGCGGAGCTCGCCGCGGCCGTGGATTTCAAGGCCGTCCTGCTGTTCTATAACTTCCACTCCCATCGCCCGTAAATTGTGCGCGATCGCGGCGATCCGGTCCGTTTCCTTGACCCGGAGCTCCTGGGCCTGGCGAATAATCGTTGTCCCGGTAGCCAGCGCGCCAGCCACTGCGAGAATCGGCAGCTCATCGATCAATTGCGGGATCTCCTTCCCTTGAATCACCGTGGCTTTCAGCGGCGCGCCCGTAACCTCGACCGTTCCACTCGGCTCCCCCTGGTCTACGTCATCGACCGCTTCCCGCACCTGCGCTCCCATTCGAACGAGCACCCCCAGCACCGCGGTGCGCGTGTCGTTCAAACCCACATCGCGAACCAGGAGATGACCCCCAGGCTGGGCCGCCGCGGCTACCAGCCAAAAGGCGGCGGACGAAATGTCGCCAGGGACCCTGAAGTCGCGGGATTCCGGAACCTGTTCGCCGAAAATACTGATGGCTCCGTCTTTCTCGCGAACGGTCCGGACGAGGAAATAGTTCAACATTAACTCCGTGTGGTTCCGGCTCACGGAGGGCTCGCGCACCGTCGTCTTGCCCTTTGCGAAAAGCCCGGCCAGGAGCAAAGCGCTCTTCACTTGCGCGCTCGCGATCGCCAATTCATGTCGCGCCGCGCGCAGCTTCACGCCGTGAATCTTGACGGGGGCCGTTTCATTCGGCCCTTGGGCGACAATGTTCGCCCCCATCTTGCGGAGCGGAAGGATCACGCGATCCATCGGACGCGCGGAAAGGGTCGCGCCGCCTACGAGCACGCTGTCGAAACTTTGCCCGGCGAGGAGCCCGGCGAGCAACCGCATCGTAGTCGCGGAATTTCCGCAATCGATTTCTCCAGCCGGCGCGGTAAGGAGCCGTTTTTTCCCGTGCACGATGAGCATGTCGGGCTCGGGATGCTCGATCTTAATCCCGAGGGAGCGGAGCGCCTGGACGGTCCGCAGACAAACGTCACTGGGCAGGAAACCGCGCAACACGCAAACGCCATTGGTCAAGGCCCCCAGAATCACCGCCCGGTGGGAGATACTCTTATCGCCGGGGACTGTGATTTCGGCCTCGATCCGGGGGGCACGTTTGATGCGGAATTCCATGTGACTCTAGTTGTTCGATTGGCGTCTCACCTTCGCGCTCGCATTAAAAGGGCGACGGGCGACGCTCAGCATCGAGACAATTCGGAGGCTTGTCCAGCGCGCTGCCGATCACCATCGGCCTCTTCCTCTTCCGCTTCCTCAACCTCTTCTTTCTCCAGCCAGGGAAAGCCCCCGAAGCGGAAGAAGGAGATGTCGATTAATCAGGGAACCAGGAAAATCTTTTGCGTGTACGGGTCCTTGACCTCGGTTCCCGGCGGGAAACCGCGCACGTCCACATACCCGGAATTTGGCGCATACGGGCTCGTGACAAAACCGGGCTTGTTCGGAACGGGGATTCCGTAGGGAAGATCGCCCTTGGTCGGCTTATTGACGGTGGCGGCGGTCGGCTGCGGAGCGGGCTCTGGCGTATTTGACACCGGAGGCGGCGGGCCGGCATTCGTGTCGTAGGGCTGCTGTGGCGGAGGATAGGGTGACGGAGTCGCCGATGGATATCTCGAGGGATGCCGCGTCGGACGCACGGGAGGTTCGTCCTCGCAGGCAGTAAACAACCCAAAAGCACCGAGCACGAGCAGCGAGAGCGAAAGTTTCATAAGTGGTTTCGACGATATCGCATCCGTTGTAATTCATTGTCGGGCCGCTGACAATCGCTAAATACGCGAACTGGCATTGGATTTGAAATAAAGCTCTGGAGAAAAATACAGTTCCGCCGCCGGTTCGGTTCGAATCTAAGTAGAAAACATGGCGAAAAATTCCGGTGAGCGAATTCTGGTGGCGGATGATGACGCGACGAGCCGAAAGTTGCTCATCCGCATTCTCACCCGCACGGGTTTTGCCTGCAGCGAAGCGCCGGACGGGATCGAAGCCCTCAAACTGCTTCGCGTCGATCCTCCCTCCTTGCTGCTTTTGGACTTCGACATGCCGGGGATGGATGGCGCGGAAGTGCTGAAGCAATTGCGGCGGGACGACAACGCGATGATCGCTCAGATCCCGGCGATCATGTTGACGGGCCACGGCGGGGAAGAAAGTGAAGTCTTGTGCCTCGAAGCGGGCGCGGACGATTTCGTGACGAAACCGATCAACGAAGCGGTCCTCCGGGCGCGGATCGATACGCAATTGCGCCTGCGCTCGATGAGGAGCCAGTTGCAGAAGCAGAACGACGAGCTCGAAGCGTGGCGGCATAATCTGGAGCGCGATCTGGAAGCAGCGCGCCTCACTCAACAGTCGCTCATTCCGCAAAAACCCCCGGTCCTGTCGGGATGGGATATTGCGGCCTGTTATCGGCCGGTCATTCAGGTGGGAGGCGATATCTACGGGTGGCTGCGCATGGGAGATGGCCGCACCCTCTTCTGGATTGCGGACGCCACCGGCCACGGAGCGTCGGCAGCGTTGCTGACGACCCTGGCGAAACTCCTGTTTCACCACGGGACGGCCGAGAATAATCAGCCGGCCGAGATCATGGAAGCCGTGAACAATGATTTTCGCAGCATCTTCGGCGCGCGCTCGTTCATGACCGCGATGTGCGTAGCCCTCGATGCCGCCACCGGCCGGGCGACGGTGGTCGGCGCCGGACATCCTCCCTTGTTGGTGGCTCGGACCGGCGGCCGAACAGAATCGATCCGTTCCTCGGCTCCGCCGCTCGGATTGCTGGAACGCTCCGAATTCATCGAGACGAACGTCGAGCTCGAACCGGGCGATGCATTTTTTCTCTATACCGACGGCATCTACGGGCCGGACCATGAGGAAAACCCCCGAGTCTCCTCGACGCGGCTGGCGGAAATGTTGCAGCCTCTCGCGAAGACTGCGCAGACCTTGCTGGACCGAGTGATAGACCAGGCCGGGTTAAACGATCCGGGCAAAGTGCCGCCCGATGACGTGGCGGCGATCGCCGTTCGGCGTTCCGTGTGAGCCGGAGAATCTTTTCGAATCGACAAATTTACTATTGCCCTCTTACGAGTGAAGGATTAATCAGCCTCTATGCCGAAAACCAAAGCCAAAAAGACTCCTTCAAAACGTAAACCGAACGCCGCCTTCATGAGACCGGTGCAGCCCGACGAAAAACTCTCCGCAATCGTCGGTTCGAAACCGCTTCCACGTTCCGAGCTCACCAAGAAACTCTGGGACTACATCAAGAAGAACGGATGCCAGGATAAGAAAAAGCGGACCATGATCAATGCGGACGATTCGCTCAAGCCCGTCTTCAACGGCAAGAGCCAGGTCAGCATGTTCGAGATGACCAAACTCGTCTCCGGACACCTCAAATAAATCTTTCGGTTAGTTTTTAGCCCGGCGTGAATGCGCCGGGCTAGCTTTGTACTGGAACGGCGGCGACTTGCGGAAAAAGCCAAGCTGCCGGAAGCTGGGCGCGTGAGAGAGTGGCGACTATTCCTGGTGGCGATCGCGCTGCTGGCGGCTTCGTGTTCTGAAAAGAAGAGCGCGGTCACAACGGCGCCGACCCAGACCCCGTCCTTGTCTGCGAAGCCGGGCTGGCTGACCAGCTACGAGGAGGCGCAGAAAGAAGCGCAGTCGAAGCACAAATTGCTGTTGATGGATTTCACCGGCTCGGATTGGTGCGGCTGGTGCATCATGCTCGACAAGGAGATCTTCTCGAAACCCGAATTCAAGGATTACGCAGACAAAAATCTGGTCCTGCTCGAGCTTGATTTCCCCCGCCAGAAAAAAATGCCGCCGGAGACGACGGCTCAAAATGAACAACTCGCGGTCCGTTACCAGATTTCGGGATTTCCGACCGTGCTGGTGTTCGACAGCGCCGGGAAACAGGTCGGCGCGCTGGGCTATACCCCAGGTGGACCACAGGCTTTCATCGCTCTGCTGGATCGGCTGCCCAAAGGCTAGCGGTATCCAGCCACGCCCTTTCCGCCTCGGGGAGAAGGAATTCGATCCACCGATAGACTTGGTCCGGGCGAGACACGAACTTGTCTAGAATCGCACGACTCGACGGAGTTTCGCCTTACCGAAGACCTCCGTTCTCCTGTGAAAGGCGGATCAGGTGAGGATCGTGCGGGGAAAACGCGAACTCGTCCCTTCAGTTCGCGCTGCTGGTTTCAAAAGTGCGCTGGAGCGCGTCCGCCAGTTCCGAGCGCGTAAAAGGCTTTGGCAACGCGCCTCGAAATCCAAAGGCAAGAAACTCCGAGAGCGCGGCTTCGTCGGAATATCCGCTGCAAATGATCGCGTTTACTTTCGGATCCATCGAGCGAAGACGTTCGATGGTGGCCACCCCGCCCATCCCCCCGCGAACGGTGGCATCAAGAATGACCGCCTGAAAATGTTCGCCGCGGCGCAGGGCTCGTTCGTAAAGACGGACGGCTTCAAGTCCGTCAGGTACGGCCGTGACTTCGTATCCCAGAGTCCCGAGAAGTTGCGAAGTGAGCTCACGAATCGCTTCTTCATCGTCCATGATGAGAATCCGCTGGTGATTGTAATGAAAGGGAAGGCCGGGGGCGCGCGGTTCAGGACCCCCGTTCCCTGCTTTTTCGCTCGCGCGCAGATAGAACGCAAAGACGGAACCTTCCGGGGACGAGCTCTCGAGAACGAGTAGTCCGCCGTGCTTCTTGACCACGGAATAGCTGATGGCGAGGCCCAGCCCAGTGCCCGTTGGCTTGGTCGTGAAGTACGGGTCGAAAATTTTTGTTCGCAGCTCTTCGAGGATGCCGGAGCCGCCGTCGGAAATAGCAATCTTGAGGTACCGGCCGGCGGGAAGGGGCGCCGTCATTCCTTGCTCGACGACGATATTACGCGCGCGAACGCGAACGGTGCCGCCCTGAGGCATGGCTTCCCGCGCGTTGAGCATCAAGGCATTGACCACCTGCTCGATTTGGCCCGCGTCGACTTCCGCCTTCCACAGATCAACCGCTACGTCGAGGTCCGCGCGCAGGTTCGATCCATAAAGCGCGAACTCGGCGGAATGCTCGATGAGTTCGCCCATCGACACGATCTTCTTCAACGGCGCGCCACCTTTGGAAAACGTGAGCAGTTGACTGGAAAGATGGGCAGCGTGTTGCGCCGCCTGGCCCGCCTTGGAAAGAAAGCCGAGCAGGCTGCCGGAATCGACCGGCGCTTCGATCTGGGCAAGTCCAATGTTGCCGGAAATGACCGTTAAAATGTTGTTCAAATCATGCGCAATGCCGCCAGCCAGAGTCCCGAGCGATTCAAGTTTGCTTGTCGTGAGTCGCTCCGTTTCGGATTTTTTCCGTTCGCTGATGTCACGAAAGAAAACCGAGACCCCGCCGTTGCTCGGGTACGCGTGCACATCGTACCAAATCTTTCCGCTGGGATCGCACGCCTCGAATTCCAGGGCGATCTGTTCGGCCATGACCCTTTCATAGTTGGCCTGGAAAACGGAACCGACCAGCGCCGGAAATCTCTCCCAAAGCAAACCGCCCAGCAATTCGACACGCTTCTGCTCGAACATCGCCTCCGCTTCCGCATTGATGTAAGTCAGTTTCCATTCGGCATCGACCGCGAAAAATCCGTCCGCGGTTTTCTCCAGGATGTTGATCATGGTCTGCGCGGATTCCTGCAAGGCGGTGCGCGCCTGGTTGCGCTCCATCAGCTCGCGGATCTGGCGTTCGGCGACCGAGATCCGAACATTCAACAAACCGACGTCCAGAGGTTTGGTCAGGTAATCGTTCGCGCCCGCCTCAAGCGCCTGTTCGAGGTCCTCCGTGTCGGCCTTGGCCGTCACCAGCAAAATGAACATTTCGTCGCCATTCGGTCGGGCGCGCAGCTCACGGCAGAGTTCGACGCCGCTTTTCCCGGGCAACATCCAGTCGAGGATAAGGAAGGAAAACTTATCACCTGCCAGGGCGGCTTCGGCTTCTTCGGCGCTGCCCACAGCGGTGACCTCATGACCGCGCCTGGCAATGAGCCGCTGCAAATTGCGGCGGCTGCCGGGGTGATCTTCGACAAGCAAAATTTTCATTCAGGAGAAGCCAGGCCAAGGTGGTTGCCGGGCCTCACTGGCGCACCCGGTGCCACTTCGCTCAGGCGGAGTGAGTCATACCCGTTTTTTGAGCAGGATAACTGCCAAGATTGCGGATAATGTCGGGAAATACACTCTATTGTTATTCGTTTAAGCGTCAGGTTTCGGTTCCTTGGCAGGAGTTCGGCAGGGCTGGCTTGCGTTGCAGGTCCGGTCTGCTAGATAGACGCAGTTTCCACAGTCGCATTTCACACCATGCTTTTCCCAAGGTTCCTCGTTTTCTGTGTCGCCAGTTTTTTGGTCAGGCAGGCCGCTTCTGCTCAGGATCCAAAACCTGCGATCCCGGCCGAGAATCCGACCCTGGCTCCGGTCAAACCAAAGGCATCACCCACTCCCACCGAACCCCCCATCACCTTCAATTCCGTTCACGTTGACGGGCCTTTCATCGCGCTGACCTTCGATGATGGACCGAATGCCACGCTCACGCCCAAGCTGCTCGACCTCCTGGCGGCGCGGCACCTCAAGGCCACATTTTTCGTAGTCGGGCAAAATGCCGCGGATCATCCGGAGATTCTGAAGCGCGCGGTCCGCGAGGGCCACGAGATCGCGAACCATTCGTGGTCGCACCCGAACCTGGCCAAGATGTCTGATGAAGCAGTCCGGCGGGAACTTCAGAAAACGGACGACGCGATTACGGCGGCGACTGGCAAACGTCCTACGTTATTGCGCCCTCCATATGGCTCGATCACGGCGCGCCAAAAAAAGTGGATCCACGACGAGTTCGGGTATCGCATTATCATTTGGGACGTCGACCCTCTCGATTGGAAACGGCCGGGACCGAGCGTGGTGACCGCTCGAATTTTGAAGGAAACGAAGGCCGGCTCGATCGTTCTTTCGCACGACATTCATCCGCCAACAATCGAGGCGATGCCGGCGACTTTCGATCAACTGATGAGGAAAGGATTCAAGTCGGTCACGGTCACGGAATTGCTCGCGATGGCGACGCCCCTCCCGCCGAAACCGACGCCTTCGCCTTCAGCGCCACGGACCATGCCAGCCCCCAGCCCCGCGCCGAGCTCCTCTCCGCCCGTCCCCACGCCCACGCCCTAAGTCTGGCGACCGGCATGATCGCCGATAATTATCTGCAGCTTCGAACCGAGCTCGAGACTGCGCTCGGCAAGCTGCTCCGGCTGAATTCGGAGATGCGGCGCGAACCGGCAACGCTGGACACCCTCCACGGCTTGCTAAGGGACATTCGCGAGCCGTTGCTGTTTGTCGTCGTCGGCGAGGTAAAGGCAGGGAAATCGTCGCTTCTCAACGCGCTTTTCGGCCAGGAATTCGCGAAGGTGGACGTCCTGCCGGCGACGGATCGAGTCTACATTTTCCGCCATGGCCCGGAGGAAAAATCCGTTGAGATCTCGGACCAACTGACGGAGCGCTACCTTCCAATTCCTTTCCTCCAGGACTTCAACGTCGTCGATACGCCGGGCACCAACACGATGGTGCCTGAGCATCAGACCATCACAGAGGGTTTCGTCCCTCGCGCCGATGTAGTTCTCTTTGTATTTTCCGTGACCAATCCGTGGTCGCAATCGGGCTGGCAGTTGCTCGATCTCGTTCAAAAAAAATGGCTCAAAAACGTCGTATTCGTCCTGCAACAGGCCGACCTTCGGGACCGCTCCGAGATCGAGATCATTCACCGCCATCTCCAAGACACAGCCATGCGAAAGCTCGGTTTCGCTCCGCCGATCTTTTCGGTGTCGGCGCGCAAGGCCCTGCGAGCGCGAACGACGGGCGTCGACAAGGAACAGCTCTGGCGCGAGAGCGGGTTTGGACCACTCGAAGAACAGATCAATCGGATGGTGACCGAGTCGGGCGTGCGTTTTGTAAAGCTCCAGTCGACCGCCAGCACCGCGGGCGTGATCCTGAACGAGGTCGCCGATGAAATTCACGGTTCAATGGAAACGATCGCACGAGACGAAAAACATCTCGGCCGGGTGAACGAGTTTTTGCAGGTACGAAAAGACCAGACTCTGCGTCAGGTGGCCGGATTTCTTCGCGGGGTGGAGCAGGCCTGCCGGGAATGCGCGCGTCAGGGGACTCGACTCCTCGAGGAAAAGCTCAGCTTCTGGAAAACATGGCGCCTGATTTGGAGCCGCGAGCAATGGCAACACGAATTTCAAACGGAGGTGGAGGCAAAGCTGCGGCAGACGGTCGAGCCGCAGGTGGAGAACGCGGTCCAGCTGCTCGAAACGGACCTGCGCGGCCTGTGGCCCCAGCTCCAGGATGCCATCGAGGCGCAGTTTGCTTCGGAAGGAAAAGCCCAGATGCGCAAGACGATCCCGGACTTCGCGCGCCAGCGGCGCGACCTTCTGCAATCGATCGAGCTGACTCTGGTGGAGCGGGTGGCAGGAAAAGCCGTCGAGGAACAGCTGGCGCAAATGTTCCGGGAAACGGCGGCCTGGTTGCGCCTGCCCGCGGGCATCGCGGCGGCGGGAGGGCTCATCACGGTGATCGTGGCGATGAGCAGCGCCTCCGTCGCCGATGTGACTGGCACTCTGGCCGTCTCCGCGGCTGTGATCGGGACGATCGTCGCGTTCACTCAGCGGCGGAAAATTCTCGCGGCCTACGAAAGGGAGATGGAAAAAAAACGCGACGAGCTGGTCAACGCGATCGAACAGCAGATGAAGCACGCGATCGACCTTTTCTACAAGGAGATCGCGGTCGCATTTGAGCCGCTGGCGGCTTTTTGTATCGCGGAACGGAAACGGTACGAGCCGCTGGTCGAACAAGGGAATTCTTTAAAGGAACTGCTGGGCGGAGTCACCAAACGGCTTGGCGTAGCAGCGTAGCGTGCCCAACCGCGGACGGCGCAGCGCGCCGTTTCTCCCAGTTGTCATCCGAAAGCGGAGTCGAAGGATCCTGTTGGCTTTTGTGAGCAGCGCTGAAAAGGGGACGACTCCGGGATCCTTCGCCTGCACTGCGCTTCGCTCGGGATGACGGAAGAGGCGATATGCCCCGAGATCACTCTTTCTTCTTTTTGTCCGTCGCTTCCTGGACGAGGCGTTGCTCGGCCTGGCGCTTGGCGATGACAAAATGATTGTTGTCGCCGTAGTTGCGCCACGGTCCGGGTGGCACGTCGCGCACTTCGACAAACTGCCAGTCCGTCACGTCGGTAGGCGACAACCCCAGATAATCACGCACCGCCGGAGAAACATCGAGACCGGCGCCGCGGTTCAGGTTCGGCTTTGGCCGTTCGTTCTGGAAAACGTATTGAAAATGATCGGTCCGAAACGGGCCGCAATCTTCCCACTGCGCGTAGGCAGTCCGGTTGCCCTTGCGAATGGCGAGCCATCGATCCTTACAAACCGAACGGCCGGCTTCGCTGTAAGCCTGCTTGAACCACGGAATCACCAGGGCGGCTTCCGGTTTAAACTGGCCATGGGTCACATCGTTATAGGGAAGCGCGCAGTAGAACGGATTCTGCCGCGGCACGAACGAAACCGGGACGTAGTTTTTCCGTGAGCCGGTGTCCGGCGTATCAAACCCGCCGTAATTCGAGGTCCAGTTTGCGTCCCAGGAGCTCTTCACATTCGGCACGGGATTGTTGCCGCCGGCAGCTTCGCCGATCCAGAAAACGGTGGTCACGATACTGGTCTTCCAGGGAAAGCGCGTCATGCTCGCCCGCGACGTCGTGGGAACGAAAACCTGCGGCTCCACTTTCAGGAGCGCCTGCTCGCGCAGCTTCATGGCGTATTTCGCAAAATCCGCGCTGCTTTCGTAGGGCGACTGGGCGCGAACCGGCAATGCGGTCAGCACAACCAGGGGCAGGAGAGCAAAAAACCTTCTCATTGAGACAATTGGCGCAGGAGTTTTATGCGAAAAGTCACGGTTCGGCAAGCCCTTTCCCCTTCCCAGGCCAACCGGCTCTTTCCGGCACCTGTTCTTTTTAGCACTAACCATTCCAGCCTTCGCTCGAGAAGGGAGCGCAAGACGGGGACTGCCGTGCCGTCGTCGCGCGAGGTCGGACCGGGTTATCTGCCAGCTTACCGTCACGGCGTCCCTGCGGCAAAAGAACAGCATCAGGTGCGGCTAATCAGAGTATCGCGTTTGAATCGCTCGTCGGAGAGCGCGGGATAATCGAGGGTAAAATGCAGGCCGCGACTTTCCTTCCGGCTGAGAGCCGAATCGACAATCAGGGCGGCCACGGTGGCGAGATTGCGGAGTTCCAGCAGGTCGACAGAGACTTTGAAATTCCAATAAAATTCCCGGATCTCACGCTGAAGATTCCGGAGCCGGGCGCTGGCCCGCTGGAGGCGCTTTTCGGTCCGAACAATCCCCACGTAATCCCACATCAGGCGGCGGATTTCGTCCCAGTTATGATAGATCACCACCAACTCGTCGACGATCTGAACATCGCCCGACTCCCATTCGGGCAGTGCGATCGCTCGCGCCGCGTGAGAAGTGGGCTGCTCGCGCAACAAGGCCTCATAAGCCCGGTGGGCCATCACCAAACCTTCCAGAAGCGAATTGCTGGCGAGCCGGTTCGCACCGTGCAAACCGGTCGAGGCGACTTCGCCGATGGCATACAGGCCTGGTACGGTCGTCGCGCCATTTACGTCGGTCTTAATTCCACCGCATTGATAATGGGCCGCCGGCACCACCGGGATCGGTTGCTTCGCCATGTCGACGCCAAACCGCAGACAGGTCTCGTAAATGTGCGGAAAACGCTCCTTTAGAAATTCCGGCGAGCGATGGGTGATATCGAGGAAAACGCATTTCGACCCGGAGCGTTTCATTTCCGCATCGATCGCCCGCGCCACAATATCGCGCGGCGCAAGGGAACGCTGCGGATGATATTGCTCCATGAAATCCTCGCCGCGATCATTCCGCAAAATCCCGCCCTCGCCGCGGATCGCCTCGGAAATCAGGAATGATTTTGCGAGCGGATGGAAAAGACAGGTGGGATGGAACTGGATGAATTCCATGTTCGCGATCACCGCGCCTGCCCTCCACGCCATCGCCACGCCGTCCCCCGTCGCGATGTCGGGATTCGTCGTGTAAAGATAAACCTTCCCGCAGCCGCCCGTGGCCAGGACGAGTCGGTCGGTCCGGATCGTTTCTACTTCGCCGGTCCGTTCGTTGAGGATGTAAACTCCGAGACAGCGATCTTCCGTGGCGAACCCGAGCTTGCCCGCCGTGATCAAATCGACGGCCATATGGTGCTCCAGAAGTTCCACCCTGGAATCGCGCTCCAGTTCGCGCAGCAGCGTCTTTTCAATCTCCAAACCGGTCACATCCTGCACATGCAAAACGCGCCGTTTCGAGTGTCCCCCCTCGCGTCCCAAATCCGGCTCGCGATGGCCCCCGATCTCGCGGTCGTCGAAATGTAAACCGAGGTCGACGAGTTCCCGCACCCGAGTCGGCCCCTCCATCACGATCGTCCGGACGGCCCCCTCATCGCAGAGACCGGCACCCGCTTCCAGGGTATCGGCGACGTGAAGCTCGAACGAATCCTCGTCGCTCGTCACGCAGGCTATGCCGCCCTGGGCCCAGGCGGTGTTGGAATCGGCTCCCTTCCGTTTGGTGATCACCGCCACCGAACCGTGCTTTGCTGCCTTCAAGGCAAAGGTCAGCCCGGCGATACCGCTGCCGATGACGACGAAATCGGATTGTTTCACGAGAGCCGGAGGTTATCGATCAGTCGAGTATGCCCAAAGAATGCCGCCACGGCGATGAGCGAATCAGGGCCCGATTCCGCAACCGGTTCGAGGGTTCCGGAATTGACGATTTCGAGATAATCGATCCGGGCCAAAGGCGCCCCCGCGATGATCAGGCGCGCCGCACTCAGAATGGCCGCCGTCGACCGCTCGCTGCGCGCCCTCAGTCGCCGCGCCTCCTGCAAAGCACGCTGCAGCACCGGCGCCTGCTCCCGTTCCGCCCGGCTTAAATACTGATTGCGCGAACTACAGGCGAGTCCATCCGGCTCCCGGACCGTTGGCGCGCCGATAATTTCGATCGGAAAATTGAGATCCCGCACCATTCGACGGATGATGGTCAGCTGTTGGAAATCTTTCTCGCCGAAAACCGCCGCGTCAGGCGAAAGCAAATGGAATAGTTTTGTGACGACCGTGCAGACCCCTCGAAAATGGCCCGGCCGCGACCGCCCGCAAAGCGTATTCGCGAGCGCATTCTCTTCGACTGAAACAGAGAAATCCGGGGCATACATTTCCTCGACGGACGGCCGAAACAGAACGTCCACGCCGGCGTTCCGACAAAACTCGTCGTCGGATTCTTCCGGCCGCGGATATTTTTCATAATCGCCGCCCGGCGCGAACTGGAGCGGATTGACAAAAATGCTGATCGCGACCTCGCCATCCGCGCCCGCTGCGTCCCGCGCGATCCGGATCAAATCGCCGTGGCCCCGATGGAGCGCGCCCATTGTGGGAACCAGCACACGCCGTCCGCTGCTCCGCTCAATCGCTGGTGCGCTGGTCGCTGCCCGCAGAATTCTCATAAGTCACTCCCTGCGG
>JBBRMO010000003.1:0-20581 GCA_038230815.1 Chthoniobacterales bacterium | reverse complement strand
GAAACGGCCCTCGAAGTCACTTTCGGCTTGAAAGTGCGGGTGAAAGCGCTCCGCGACGTGAACGCCGTCCTCAACGGCGTGAAACTGAAGTCCGGCACGACGGTCGAGGCGACCCTGGAAGACCGGATTATTTTTCATAACGACAGCGAGATGGACCTGATCGACCTGCGCCGGCGCGCCCGCGCGATGGGGGGCCGGTTCCAGCTGAAAGCTTCGAAGTCCGAATATCTCGTTTCGAACAACCCGAGCATGCTCGAGGAAGACGATATCCTGCTCTCACCCGGCACGAGCGGCGACGTGCTCCTGAAAATTTTTTGCGATTATGACAAGCGCATCGGCACCCTGGAAGTGATCGACGCGGACCGCCCGATCCTGGTGGGCGAAACCCCGGTGCGCACCACCGCCCCGCTCCAGGATGGCGACACGATCCGGATCGATGTCGGGCAATTTCTGCGCTGCAATTTTTCCGAGCGCATCATCGAGGAAGAGCGCAATATCATCCGCTCGCTCGAAGTGGTGGATCTCACGCACCGTTTCGGAAACAACGAGGTCGGGCTGGAAGGCGTTTCGTTCTCGGTCAACCGAGGCGAGCTCGTCTGCGTGATGGGCGCGAGTGGTTCCGGGAAGAGCACGCTCATGAAAGTTTTGGGCGGCCAGCTTCAGTCGACCCAGGGTCAGGTGCTCCTGAACGATCGTCCGCTTTACGAAAATCTCGACATGCTCAAGGGCTACGTCAGTTACATCCCGCAGGAGGACGCGTTCGACGAGCACCTTACCATCGGCGAGAACCTGCAATTCGCGGCAGCCATCCGCGCGCCCCACCTCTCCGGGCGCGACCTGACCCGCCGGCTCGAAGGGAAACTGATCGAGCTCGGGTTAAACGAACGACGCGACAGCATCGTCGGCAGCCCGGTGAAGAAAACGCTCAGCGGCGGCGAACGGAAGCGGCTCAACATCGGCCTCGACATGATCGGCTCGGCCGACGTTTACCTCTTCGACGAGCCGACGTCCGGTCTGTCATCGAAGGATTCCGAGCACGTCATCGAAATCATCCGCGCGCTCGCCCATAACAAGATCATCATCGTCACGATCCACCAGCCGAGCTCGAAACTTTTCCAGATGTTTCACAAGGCGATCCTGTTCGACAAAGGCGGGCGGCTCGTCTTTTTCGGGACGCCGACCGACATGCTCCGCTACTTCGCGGAGGCGGAACACCAGCACCAGTTCGGCGCCGATATGGGCGCGTGCCCCTCGTGTGGAACGACTCGGCCGGAATTCATCTTTGACGTGCTCGAGACCCCGCTGCGCGACATCAGCGGCGACATTATTTATGAGGAGAACAGCCGGGGGCAGCTCGTGGCGGCCCGCCGTTATTCGCCGGAATTCTGGCGCGACAAATACGAAGCGTTTCGACTGATCCAGGACGTGAAACAGGTCTCCCTCCGTCGTGCCCAGGCGCCCGAACTACCGGCCGCGCCCTCGATGAAACGACGCTTCTTCATGCGCTGGCGCGACGAATGGACCCAGCTCCGCACCCTCATGCGCCGTTCCTTCATGAGCAAACTGCGGAACCGCGCGAACCTTGTCATCACCATCGGCGTGGCGCCCGTTCTCGCGCTCTTGATCGCCACCCTCCTCCGCTATTCCGAACGGGGCGACTACGATTACGCGTCCGCCTATCACATTCCGACGTTCCTCTTCCTCAGCCTGATCGTGGCGATGTTCCTTGGCCTGACGAACAGCGCCGACGACATCATTCGAGACCGGGCGGTTTTGCAACGCGAGCGGAATCTCAACGTTCGCCTCCCCTACTACGTTTTCTCGAAGTTCATGTCACTCGGCTTCTTCGCCCTCTTTCAGTGCATTCTTTTTGTTCTCATCGGCAATTACATTCTTGGGATCCGCGGCATGTTCTGGATCGACCTGGGCATCATGTTGATGACGGCGATGGGCGGCGTGGCGCTGGGCCTTGTCATCTCCTCCCTCGTGGCCGATCCCAAAACCGCGGCGAACATCGTGCCGCTAGTCCTGATTCCGCAGATCATCATGGGTGGCGCGCTCATTAAGTACGAGGACATGAACCGGAACCTCGCCCTGGTTTATACGTTCAGTCGCTGGTTTTCCGAACACCCCAGCGACGAAAGCGGCAAGAAAATGAGCAGTCGGCTGCAGGTGCCGTTCGTTTGCCAGTTCATCGCGATGCGCTGGTCGTACGAAGAGATGGTGGTGGCGCAGGCGAAGTTGAATCCGCTCACGCTCCGGCAGGAACGGGTCAACCAGGAAATGCAACGGATCGTTGAGCGCCACAACCAGGATGCCGGAGCCATCAAACGGCTCAACGACCTCAAGGAAGTGCTCGCGATGCTGTCCGGTCTGGAAGCGAAGTCAGCCGAGGAACTCGACCGTTTCCTCTCCTTGACCGACGATATCATTTCTGGAAAACGGTCTTTCGACCGGGATATGTTCAAGGATGCGGTCGGTCCCGTGACCGCGGAGCAACTCTACGTGAATCAGAAAGTTTCCGACCTGATCTCGAACGCTGAGATGGAGCAGAGCGATTATAGGCGAGGCGGGAAGTTGAATGTTTTCTTCGGGGAAGAAAAACGTTACCTCGGCGTGACGGTGGACCTTTTCGTGTTTAACACGATCGTCCTGATCGCATCCATGCTTGGGCTGCTCGGAATCCTCCACTGGATTCTGCGAAGGCAGCTCGAAGTCCGGCGGAGCTAAAGTTAGCCTGACGAATGGGTGTCATCCCGAGACTGGCGAAGCTCGCCGAGGGACCTCGCAGTTGGAAGTTCGGCGTCCGCGATTGTCTTTTTCGTCCGCGAGGAAGCCCGCCACGTCCAACCCCGCCACATGCGCTCGATTTGCCAATGGACGTTCGGATGTCTTCGACAAGAATGGCACCCGGGTAGACATCGATCAAAGCTCGTCTCGATCTGCTGCCAGAGGAGCGGCTTGATCGCCCTGTAAATTTCCCTGGAACCAATGTCCGCGCCGCGAGATGCAGCGCGAATTCTCTCCTCGGCTCGACAGAGTCTCGCCCTGCCAAAAGCGAGAACTATCACGCGTCGGATTCTTCGCTGCTGGTTTCTTCCGGGTCGATCTTCGGCAACGGGGGCGGCTTCCCGGCCGCGCCGGGCATCACGTCGCGCGGAAGTTGCACCTGGCGCTTCTTCCACGATTCGTGACGCGCCCGGGCCTGCCCGCCGGTCGCGAGTTTCAGCAATTTCACCCCCCGCCCTATCACTTCCACGTCGTCGCCCGACGCAAACTTTTGCGGCTCCGGCAGAAAGCCATGCTCCTCCGCGGTGTCGAGAATGAGCATCCACTCGAGATGTTCCTCACCCGGCAGGACGAACGGGAGCGCCTCAAAGTGGGCGTTAATCAGGAACAGGAAGGTCTCGTCCCGAATCGGCTCCCCCTCGAAACTAAGGACGTCGATCGTATCGCCGCTCAGGAGCACTTCGATGGCACGAACGAAGGGCGACGTCCATTCTTCGTCGGTCATTTCGTTTCCGCCCGGATTGAACCACATCACATCGCGAATCTCCGATCCGCGGATCCGGCGGCCTTGGAAAAATTTCGGGCGGCGAAAAACCGGGTGATCGCGCCGGAGCTGGATTAGTTTTTTTGTGAACGCGAGCAATTCCTTCTGATCGTCAGCGTGCTCCCATGAGAGCCAGTTCAGCTCGTTGTCCTGGCAATAAGTGTTGTTGTTCCCGTTCTGGCTCCGGGCCCACTCGTCGCCGGCGAGCAGCATCGGCACTCCCTGCGAGAGAAAGAGCGTGGTCAAAAAATTCCGCCGCTGCCGCGCCCGCAGATTATTAACTTCGGGATTGTCCGTCGGGCCTTCCGCGCCGCAGTTCCACGAATTATTATTGTTGTCGCCGTCGCGGTTCTCCTCGCCATTGGCGTCATTATGCTTGTCGTTGTAGCTGACAAGATCGTTCAGCGTGAAACCATCGTGCGCGGTGATGAAGTTGATGCTCGCGTACGGCCGCCGCCCGCTGTGCTGATATAAATCCGGACTGCCCGTGAGCCGGTAGGCAATTTCGCCGATCCGGCCTTCGTCGCCCTTCCAAAAACGCCTGACTTCATCGCGATACTTTCCGTTCCACTCCGCCCAGAGAATGGGAAAATTACCCACCTGATAGCCGCCATCCCCGACGTCCCACGGCTCCGCGATCAATTTCACCTGCGAGAGGACCGGGTCCTGGTGAATGATTTCGAAGAAGGCGTGCAGCTTGTTCACACCCTTGTCATCGCGCGCGAGCGTGGAAGCCAGATCGAACCGGAATCCATCCACATGCATGTCGTTCACCCAATAGCGCAGGCTATCCATCACGAGTTGAAGCGGCCGGGAGTGGAGAAGGTTGAACGTGTTTCCGGTCCCGGTAAAATCCATGTAGTGCCGCGGATCCTCCGGCGAAAGCCGGTAGTAGGCGGCGTTATCCACCCCGCGAAAACTGAGAGTGGGTCCAAGATGGTTTCCCTCCGCAGTGTGATTGTAAACCACGTCCAGGATCACCTCGATCCCGGCCGCGTGCAGATTACGCACCATTCCTTTGAACTCGGAGACCTGCTCGCCCATCACCCCGCTGCTGGAATATTTCGCTTCCGGCGCGAAGAAACCGATCGTGTTGTAGCCCCAGTAATTGACCAGGCCGCGATCGATCAAAATCTTGTCGTCGATGTGCTGATGCACCGGAAGCAATTCCACCGCGGTGATGCCAAGGTCCTTCAAATATTTGATCGCGCCTGCGCTGCCGAGGCCGGCGTAAGTCCCGCGCAATTCCGGCGGCACATCGGGGCAAAGCCGGGTAAAACCCTTCACATGCACCTCGTAAATGATCGAGCTGTGGAGCGGAATCCCGAGTCGCTTGTCATCGCCCCAGTCAAAAGCGTGATCGATCACCGCTGCTTTCGGCATTCCCCAGGCGTCATCTCGAAAATCGCGCGCCAGGTCTCCACCCGCGCCACCGACGACGTAGCCGAACATTTCGTCCGCCCAATTTACCTGCCCGGCGATCGCTTTCGCGTAAGGATCGATTAACAGCTTCGAGCTGTTGAAGCGCAGGCCCCGCTCCGGATCGTAAGGCCCGTAAACGCGAAAACCGTAGAGCTGCCCCGGCCGCACGTCGGGGAGGAAAACGTGCCAGACCTGGTCGGTCTGTTCCGTCATCGGGATGCGAATATTTTCCTGGGGGGCATCGATGTTATCGAAAAGGCAGAGATCGACTGAGGTAGCCATCTCGGAGAAGATCGCGAAGTTGACCCCGTTGCCGAGCCAGGTCGCCCCGAGTGGATATGGATATCCCAGCCAAATTTTTACCGGCGTCATAAAAGAAGAGCGTTTTCTATCCGCTACGCTTCTGAAGTTGGCAACGGATGAAAGAATTTTCAGATGGATGCACAGGTGGATCGCGCGCTCCGGCGCGCGATGTTAAAAATAATCGCGGCGAAGCCGCCCTGAATTAGTGTCGAGCGGTCCCGCCGGCGTGGGGCTCTATCCACCATGAAGCGCATAGACCCGCAACCAGACTGGCCGAAGTCGTGGCAGGAATCCTCCTTCTACGATCAGAGCGAAATTTACGGGAACATTTCACACCGCGGCTACGCTTATGCCTACGAAAACCGGCGCCGCGAGACCCTGCGTTTGCTGACCGAAGTCCTCTCGCCCGGCGCCCGCATTCTCGATCTTGCGGCGGCGCAGGGAAATTTTTCCCTGGCCCTGGCCGAGCTCGGTTTTGATGTGACCTGGAACGATCTCCGCGCCGAGCTGGCGGATTATGTCCGGCTCAAATATGAGCGCGGTCAGATCGCGTTCGCGGCCGGGAACGCCTTCGAGCTGACGTTTCCGTCACGCTTCGATGCCGTGCTCATCACAGAAATTATCGAGCACGTTGCGCATCCCGACGATTTTCTGGCCAAGGCCGCTGCCCTGGTCAGGCCGGGCGGTTTCATTGTCATGACAACGCCGAACGGCGGATATTTTAAGAATCGATTGCCGAAATTCTCAGAGTGCGCGGACCCAGCCGTCTTCGAATCGATGCAATTCAAGCCGAATGCCGACGGCCATATTTTTCTTCTCCATCCCGACGAGATCGCGCCCCTGGCCCGGAGCGCCGGCCTCCAGGTGGAGAAGATCGTTTTGCTCACCAATCCGCTCACCGCTGGTCACGTGAAGACGGAATCGCTTTTGAAAATATTACCCCGTCGAGTGGTGGCAATCACGGAAAGCGTCACCCGACATTTGCCTTCGGTTTTGAAGAAAAAGGCGCTTGTCCAGATGGGCGTGCGGTTCCGAAAAACCGATTAGATCGCGCGGTGATCCTTTCCCGGGGAGCGCAGGCTGCCAGCCTGCAGTAGTCGGCAGCTTGCCGACTACATCGAATGATTTTCGACGACGCCCGCGACCGATCGTCGAACGACGCGTCTCGGCAGGCTGCCGAGACGGGCAGGCTGGCAGCCTGCGCTCCCCACGAATAGAACGAGACGCGCTCTTCGGATCGAGGTGCCGTTCCCGAAAACCTTCTTCTTAATTTGGAGGGAGTTTGAGCCGAAAAAAGGGCGTTACCGAAAGCGTCCGAACCAGCCGTAAGGGAAAACGTCGCCGGGGCAATCCGTCGCCCAGCGCGGGGGATTTACTTCGCGATGCGGCCGTACCGCCATCTTCCCGCAACGTTCCTCTAAATATTTGATCAGCTCCTCGCACGCCTCAAGTTGCGCACGGGTCGGTTGGTCGCGGTTGAAATCGCCGACAAGACAGATGCCGAGCCCGATGTTGTTCATGTAATCGCTGTGAACATGACCGCCGCGCATTTGTCGCACCCAGCGATCGCCAATCTCGATCTGGCCGTTGCGCGTGGAAGTGCCGTTGCCGATGACGAAATGATAGGCAAGCCCGTTCTTCATCCGGCGCACGTGACGATGGTAATAATCGAACACCTTCGCGCTCCCCTGCCGGGTGCCGCTATTGTGCACGATGACGAATTTCCAGCGCGACCGCTGGACCGGTGCGCGTCGAATCGCGTCGATGTTCGCCGCGGTGAGATAATGATAATTCGATGGCTGCTGCCGCGAAAACGGCCACCAACCGCGCTTCGGCGGCGGGGGCGGCGGCGGTTCCAAGCCCTGCTCCTGTTCGAGCCCCGATTTCTCGACGGTGATATCCGAGGGAAGGGACGTCTGCGGAGGAACCGGTCGGGGCGAGGGGCGAGGCGCCGGGCGCGGGACCGGCGAGGCCTCGACCGCGGGGCGCGAGGATTCCGGCTTCGGCGTGCTCGCGGCTGGACTCGGGGTTTTGGCCGGTTCTGCTTTCTCGGTCCGCTTTGGCTTCGGGGTCGCTTCCTCGGACGCAGCTTTCTTTTTTGGCGAAGGCGATTTCTCTGCGGCCGGCTTCGGATTTTTTCTATTCGTCGGCGTCTCGATCGCGCTCGCCTTCGGCTTCGGGGTCACATCCTCTTCTTCATTCCCTGTTTTCTTCCCGGGCGCTTTGGTCTTTGCTTTTGGGGTCGGTGATTCTTTCTCGTCATCGTCCGAAGGCGTTTTCTTTGTCCGCGGTGTCCTGGAGGGTTCCGGGGTTTCCGTTGGCTTCGCTTTCGGCTTCGGCGTCGGGCTCGGCTTCTTTTTCGTCTTCGATTTTCGATTTGCCGGCTTCGGTTTCGCCGTCGGTTCCGGAGTTTCTGAAGGGGTCGGCGAAGTGACGGCACGCATCTCTTCGCGCGCCTTCTTCTTTTTCTCTGGGTCGGTCGATTGGGCGCGGACGAAGGCGCCGGCAAGCGCGACGAGGGCAAAAGCCGTACCGAGGATAACGCGGAGTCGGGTCACGGGTGGCGAGCGTAACAGAGCGGAATGCGTGATCAACTCGCGAAAGCTTTCGGAGTCAGGCGGGCTGTGGAACCGCTTCCGGAATTTTGGCGGTCCGCTCCCGTTCGCGCCGCAAAATCGCGTTCAATTTCCCGCCGAGGAGGAGAAGGAGACAGGTCAGGTACATCCAGGTCATGAGTACGATGATGGAAGCGAGCGCCAGGTACGTCGGGTTGTAACGGTCATATTTAGCGACGTAGAACTGGAACAATTTCGTGACCAGGATCCAGCCAATGGAGAAGAAGATCGCGCCCGGCAACGCCTGGCGGATCGTAAAATAATTTTCGGGCGTGAGGAGATAAAGCGCGAGCGCCAGACCGACGAGGGCGAGGGCCGTCAGCGGCAGGCTGAGGAACGCGACCCATTCCTGGAGCGGAATGGTCAGTTGAAAATTCACTTCCGCGATTCCGGCGAGCGTTTCCCCGAAGACCATGGCGTTGAAGCAAAAGAGAGTGATGATTCCGAACCAGAAGACGAGGAAGAACGCGATAATGTATTTCGACCACCAGTTGCGGTCTTCCACGACTCCATGGGTGCGGCTCAGCGCGTAGGAGGTGGTCGAGATGAAAAGGGTCCCGAGCCAGAGGCCAAAGAAAATCCCGACGTTTGCCAGGACGCCGCTCGAGCCGGTCACAACAATGTTGGCCACGAGCGAGTCGATAATTTCCTGCACTTTCGGATCGGCCGGCAGGAAGTTTTTCAAAACGTTTATCATTTGGTGAAGCTTGGCCGGGTCGGTGCCGAAGAGGCTGAGGAGGTGCCAGAGAAAGAGGAGGCCGGGCGCGAGAGTGAAGAGAAATTGGTAGGCCATTTGGGCCGCGAGACCGGTCGTCGTGTCCATGGCCGTCTCGTAAATTAGCCGGCGAAAAATTCGGCCCGAAAATTTCAGCCATTTCATGTGAAGGCGAAGTTTACTTTGCCAGAGCCAAATATCCATTAAACTCTCCCCCCAACCTGCCGGCGCCTGCCGCGCCCTGGCCTTGATGGAGGCGGGCCTAACGAGTCTTGAAAAAAATTCTCATCCTCACCGCGGGATACGGCGAAGGACATAACAGCGCCGCGCGGGGGATCCGCGACGGTCTCCGCAAAATCGCGCCGGACGGCGCCCACGTCGAACTCCACGATCTTTTCGCCGAGACCTATGGCGTGGTGAACGATTGGGCCCGCGTTCTCTACATGGGAATGATCAATCGCAGCCCGCGGGTCTGGGGCGTCATTTATCGCTGGCTCGACCGCCAGACGGATTTTGTCGGCGACTTCCGCGTCTTCCTGGCGCTGAAAAATTATCTGCGCCGATTGCTTGATCGTTTGCAGCCGGACATCGTCGTGTCGGTTTATCCCGCCTATTCCCACATGCTTGATGAGATGTTTGGCCGGAACGCCACGCCCTCATTCAAACGGGTCGTCGTGATCACCGACTCGATCAGCGTGAACGCCATCTGGTTCCAGTGCAACGCCGACTATTTTCTCCTTCCCAACGAAGTCAGTGCCGCGGTTCCACTCCATGCGGGGGTTCCCGCTGACAAGGTCAAAACGTTTGGCTTTCCGGTCAGTCCGGTCTTCGCCCAACCCGGGGAAGTGCGGTTGCCACCTTCGGCCGAGCACGGCCGGCGCGTGCTTTATATCATCAATGCGGCAAACTCGGCGGCGCCCGACCTGGTCAGGCGGCTGGCCGGTCTTTCGGAGATCCAGCTCACCGTCACAGTGGGTCGTAATGCCGGGCTCAAACTGTCGGTGGAGAAAATTCGCCAGACCGTGACCCAGGAATTTGAGGCCGTCGATTGGAGCGACGAATTGCCGCGCCTGCTCCGCGCAAACCACCTCGTGATCAGCAAGGCCGGGGGCGCGACCGTGCAGGAAGCGATGTCCGCGGCTTGCCCGATGATCGTGAATCATGTGATTCCGGGCCAGGAAGAAGGCAACGCCCGTTACATCATGGAGACGCGATCGGGCGATGTCGCGCTGAGCCACGATGCCGTGATCGCCGCCGTCCAAAAAGCGTTCGCGAACGACGCCGCGCAGTGGCGGGAATGGGCCGCGAACATCAGCCAGCTCGGGCGCCCCAATGCGTCCCTCGATATCGCGGAATTTTTGCTGTCGATCTGAAAGGCAGGGAGCCATCCGTCATCCCGAACGAAGTCGAGGGATCCCGCCGCGCAGTCTTTAAGGTAACTCTGCGGGATTTTTCGACAGCGCTGCGCTCCGCTCAGAGTGACTGCTTGTTCGGGTAAATTTGCTCCCCGGCGAAAAACGTTTTCTGAACTTCCAACTCCGGCGAGAGCACGACAAAATCGGCATCGGCACCCACTTCGAGTTTGCCTTTTGAGTTTAGGCCAAGGACTCGCGCTGGATTTGCGCTGGCCATGGAGATGGCTTCGGGCAGCGGCACTCCGACCTGGTCCACCATAACGCGCACCAGATCGATCATTCGCGAAGCGCTCCCCGCCAGGGCGGATCGATCGGCCAGCAGGCAGACGCTGCCCTCCACGACACAACTTCGGCCCGCCAGCGAAAATTCTTTTCCCGACTCCAATCCGGCCCCGGCCGTGGCGTCAGTCACGAGACAGATTCGGCCAGCGCCCTTCGCTCGATAAAGCAGCTTCATAAGCGTTGGCGAAACATGATGGCCGTCCGCGATCAGCTCGCAGACGATATCCGGTTCGCTCAAGGCAAATTCGAGCAAACCAGCCTCACGATAGATTCCCAGGCGTCGCGCCGACGACATGGCGTTGAACGTGTGCGTGACCTGTCGCATGCCGTGCTCAAATCCGGCCCGGGCCTCGATATCCGAAGCGTCGCTGTGGCCGCCGCTGACGATAATGTTGTTCAGGCACAATCGATCGATCACGGCGAGCGCACCAGGCAGCTCGGGCGCGAGGGTCACGATTTTGATGACGTGGCCAAAGGCGAGCAGTTGATCGAGCACGTCGGGATTGGGATCGCGAATGAACTCGGCTCGTTGAGCGCCGGCCCGCGCTTTGGAAATGAAGGGACCTTCGATGTGAACACCGAGTATCTGCGGGATAACGCCTGTTGCCGCTCGCACGGCGCGCAAAACATCCACAATTTCGAAGACCGGCGCCGTGACGGTGGTCAGCAGCAAGGAGGTCGTTCCACCCTTCGCATGAAAGTCGCAGATGGTTTGGAACGCCTCTGGAGAGGCTTCCATCGTGTCCCGCCCAAGGGCTCCGTGAAGGTGAAGATCGATAAAACCCGAGGCGAGATAGTTGCCCCCAAAATCGATCGCCGAGGCCGAGGTGCGTTCGCGAATTGCCGCGAATTTTCCATTTCGGACGACGATCTCGAGTCCGTCTCGAATACCGTCCGGCAGAATCAAACGCGCGTTGGCAATAATCATAGGTGGATCGGGCGCTCCGCCGCTCGATGCTAAAATAATGACGGCGAAGCCGCTCTAACCAAACATCGCGCGGCGGAGCGCGCGATCCACCATCTCACAACCCCGCCTCCCGGTCCTGCCTCCGTACCAGTCCGGCGGCTCGCGTTGCCGTTTCCTCAGGAAATCCGAGCGCGCTTTTAAATTGCCAGTCGCGCTCGAGGGGGTTGCGGATCTGCTGGCACCGTCGAAAGGTCGCGCGATCGATCCAGCCTTTCAGCCAGAGACGATGGCCCAGGACCGGCACGGGGAAATCGCTCCCGTGCAGGATCCGTCCCGCGGCCGCCGGCTCGCGCAGGCAATCGCGGAGATGGCCGCAGCGATTCAGCGAAACCAGGGCACTGATATCGCCGTAGAGATTCGGGAACTCGTGCAGCATCGTAACCCAGTCGTCGAAGTAGTCGCGATCGAACGCACCGCTGCCGGTCCCGCAGTGGGCCGCAATCACCGTAACCCCGCACTCGAGTGGGAAGCGCAGGAGTTTCGGATCGGCCCAAGCGGAGTTGATTATCGGCACGGTGTGCTCACCGCCGGTGTGGGCGAGGAGCGGGAGGCCGGCCGCCGCCATTCGCTCCCAAAAAGAGCGGTACCTTCGGTCCGAGAGATCGATATTCTGGCAGTTCGGAAGGCATTTCATCAGGACCGCGCCGCGTTCGAGACAGCGTTCAAGCTCATCGAGCGCGTCCGATCGAGCTGGATGAATCGAAACGCCGGCAAGGAATTCCGGGAATTCTCCGGCCAGCCCGAGGACGACATCGTTCGGCACAAACATCGAACCGAGATCATCGCGAGGCGTTCCGTCGGAATCGTGGACGCGCTCATGGGCGAGAAGGACGATGGAATCCATGAACGAAGCGCGCACTAGTTCGACCAGGCGTTCGGAATAAATCTGCTCGAGGTCGCCTTCAAGGGCACTCGCGGGGACGCCAAGCTGGCGGAGCATGAAACCGGCAAGCCACCGGTGCCAGCCTTTTAAACGGAGCCAGCCGCCGGACCCTCCTCCGCCGTTGCCCACCATGTGGACATGCATGTCGATGCGGCGACCCTGGGACATTGCCGATCCTAGCGGAGGGATGACCTCCGTGTCGTCCCATTATTTTGAAACGGGACAGAGCCCGTCCCTCCCAAGCTACGCGATTGCGTTCGCGGTTTGGCGAGTCCATCATCCTTGCTGCGATGGAGTTTGACTACGATGTCGTGATCGTCGGCGGCGCCTTCTCGGGTGCGGCCACTGCGCTCATGCTGAAAAGGAAGCACCCCACCGCGCGCATCCTCATCATCGAGAAAGCCGCTGCGTTCGATCGCAAGGTCGGGGAGTCGACAACCGAGTTGAGCAGCTGTTTCATGACGCGCCTGCTCGGACTGACAAATTATCTTGGCCATCATCACCTGGCGAAACAGGGATTGCGGATGTGGTTCGCAAACCGGCCAGACCAGCCGTTCGACGATTGCGTGGAGCTGGGTGCGCGTTACCAGGCGCGGCTGCCAACCTTCCAGGTCGACCGCAGCACCCTCGATCAGCACCTCCTCGAACTGGCGGTAAACGCCGGTTGTGATCTGCAGCGCCCCGCGAAAGTGACGGGACTGGAGCTGGGATCGAACAGGTCCCAGGTGTCCTATGAGACCTATGGGTCCCAGGAAACCGTAAGCACCCGCTGGCTCGTAGACGCCAGCGGCCGCGGCGCGATGCTGGCGCGGAAGCTGGGCCACTTCCTTCCAAACAAAGAGCACCCGATCAACGCCGTCTGGTCCCGGTTCACTGATGTGAAGGACTGGGATAGTTACGAGTGGCGAGAGAAATTCCGCGATTATGCGAACGCCTGCCGGACGAGCCGGAACTGGGCGACAAACCACCTCATGGGCCACGGCTGGTGGTGCTGGATCATCCCTTTGCGCGGCGGCGATGTCAGTGCCGGCATTGTTTACGATTCACGCATCTTCAAACTCGCGGAGGGCGCTAATCTCGGCGAGCGGCTGCGCTCTCATCTTCTTTCTCATCCCGTCGGCGCTGAGATTTTCAGCGACGCCCAAATCGTCGAGGGCGATGTTCATGCGTATTCTGCGATGCCGTATTCCAGCGGGAAAGTTTGCGACCCTGGCTGGGCGACCGTGGGCGACGCGGCCGGCTTCATCGATCCGCTCTACAGTCCGGGACTCGATTTCTGTTCCTACACCAGTTACTACGTCGCGGATCTGCTGGCCCGCAGTCTCGCCGGGGAGGATGTCTCCGACGCGCTCACTTACTATAATGAGCAATACCCAGTGACCTATCGGCTTTGGTTCGAGACCTTATACAAGGATAAATACTATTACATGGGCGATGCGGAGCTGATGGCGGCCGCGCTTCTTCTCGACGTCGGCACCTACTTCATCGGACTCGTCATTCCGGTATACAAAGATCCGGAACGCGAATTTCTCCACCTGCCGTTTGAAGGAAAAGCCGGGCGAATTTTTGCCGGAATGATGAAATTCTACAATCGCCGGCTGGTGACGCTGGCGAAACGTCGACTCGCGACCGGCACTTATGGGAGGCGGAACGCCGGGTGGCGCGAACTTTACGACGGTTTTGTTCCGGACCGCCGGGTCGGGAAATTGATCCGAAAAGGCCTCTTACACTGGGGGCGAGCCGAACTGACCAATCTCCGGCTGATCTTCGCGCCGCGGACCAAACAAACTGCCGCCTCGAGCTCCTCCGCGGCAAATTCATCGCCTGTGGCCGCGCCTCTGTGAGGCGGGTGAGAGAACCGCTCAGCCACGGGAACAGACGGCGCTCCAGAGCGGCGGCTCTACCGAAAACCCCGGAGTAAGATGAACAACTCCACCAGCCGGCTTGGACGTTTCGCGGTGCGCGGAGTGTTCTGGCGGCATTATCTGGATTGGGCAGCCGTGAACCTGCCCTTCTATTCCTATCCCGTGCAGGTCCTGTTTTGCACCCTCTTCTTTTTCTTTTTCGCCGGGCCGGCGCGGCGCGCCATCGTCGCAAATCTCGCGCTGGTCCTGCCGGGCTCATCCCGGCCCATGAATTATCTGCGGGCCTTTCGCACTCTCTACAATTTCGCGTGGACGATTGCCGAGGCTGCGATCCACAAGCTGATCAAGGAAGAATTCTCCTATGAAATCATCGGGTCGGAGTGGCTGGAACAACTGGGGGCCGCGCCGGGTGCGATTGTTTTGACCGCGCACATGGGCAGCTACGATCTTGGCGCCGCCTTGTTCGCGGAAAAATTCCGGCGCGAAATCCGGATCGTGCGCGCGCCCGAGCCAGACCGGCAAAGCGCGCAGCACCTGAGCGCCTCGCTCGAACAAGCCGGGGAAGGCGCGGTGAAAGTCGATTACAACACCGCCGGAGCGCTTCTCTCTTTCGATCTCCTGAAGGCGTTGCGCGCCGGGGAAATAGTCTCGATCCAGGGCGATCGGGCCGAGGGCGCAGTAGGACAGGTCAGCGCCCATCTTTTTGGGCATGAAGTGCAATTGCCGAACGGACCCTTTGTCCTGGCGTTGGTCGCGCAGGTCCCGATTTATCCGCTCTTCATCGCGCGTTTCGGTTGTCGCCGTTACGCCATCATCGTCCACGAGCCGATTCGCCTGGAGAGCACGGGGAAACGCGATAAAGACATCGCGAACGGCGTCGATCAATGGTGCGAGATTCTCGAAGGAACCATCGCCAGCCGCTGGGACCAATGGTTTGCTTTCACTCCGATCTTCGCGCGATGAGCAACGGAGAATCGCCGGGCTTTTATTTCGCGCTCCTTCGCCTGATGGCGACGTTTCGCGGCGGCAGCTCCCGGCGGGCAGAAAAAAATGGAGGGGAAGCGTGGATCGTCAGCATTGCGACCTACCTGATCAGCTATTTGTTTTTTGCCCAATTCATTCCGGATACGTTTGGCCCTGGGCTCAGGATCCTGATCCTCGCCGTCCTGACGTTCCTGGTCTGGATCTTTTCGGTGCTCGCGCTTTATCTTAATTCGGTGGTTATCAAGTTCTTCCACGCGTGCGGACTTTTCCGCGCCCTTCCGGTTCGCCACGCCCAAAGTATCCTGGTCTCTGGCACAGCGAGCCTGATGTCATTTCAGTTGCTCCGAGGAGGCGGCTGGCGGACCGAGATCGCTGCCATCTGGTTGATAGTCGTGGCGATGAACCTCGCGGCCGCTGCCATCCTGGCTTTACGTAATGGAGATCACTCCCATTCCTGATCGACCGCTCTGGACCCGCCGCTTCCTCCTGGCGTTTGCCTTCGTTGCGCCTTGCCTGGCGTTTTACCTCGTTCGCACCAATCTTTTCCTCGCGCTCGCCCCGATCTTCCTTTCCCACGTCCTCCTTCTTTACGCGACGCTCGTCGCCAACTGCCAATGGTTCGGCCCCGTGATCTGCTGTTTCGAAACCAGTGACCCGGAAGTCTGGTTGACGATTGACGACGGGCCTTCCCCCGCGCACACGGTCGCGATGCTCGATCTGCTCGACCGCTTCCAGGCCCGCGCGACCTTTTTTGTCATCGGTCATCGCGCGGAGAAATATCCGCCCCTCATAACGGAAATTCTGGCGCGCGGCCACGAGATTGCGAATCATACCTATTCGCATCCGAGCGCGACGTTTTGGGCGGCGGGACCGCGACGAATCTCGGCGGAAATCGATCTTTGTGCGGAACTCCTCCGCGCCGGCCCGGATCGGCCGGCTCATTATTTTCGGGCGCCCGTGGGTTTTAAAAACGTTTTTGTCCACCCGGAACTCAAACGCCGGCGGCTCGCCCTGATCGGATGGACGGTTCGCGGGCTCGATACCGTGCGGCGCGATCCAGCGCGGGTCGCGGACATAATCGTGCGCAAAACCAGACCGGGCGCCATTATCCTTCTGCACGAGGGCCAGCGCGCCACGAAAGATCCGACTTTCAATCCGCGCTGTGTGGAACTGACCCTCGCCGGGCTGGCAGAGAAGGGTTATCGATGCGTTATCCCGCGGCTGGAACAACTGCGGCCGGGTGCCGCCGGAAAATAAAGATGTGGTTATTGAAGGGCGAGGCGCCCCAGAGCGGGCGGCTTTCCCGCTCGAACTCGCCCGCGGCGAAGATTTCATCGATGCTGCGGCGCGAAGGAAAGTGGAGCGCCGTATCGATATTCCAGGAGATCGCCTGCGCAAATTTTTCCGCCAGCCAGGTGATCCAATAGCGAGGACGACGCTCCTTTGGACAATCCCGGATGATCAAGAGGCCACCGGGCGCGACGCACCCGGCAAGATGCGAGAGCAGGATGTGCTGCTCCGCCTCGGGAAGATAATGAAGAACATCGAAGAGCGCGACGTTGCCGGAGAAATCCGGAATCGCTGTTTGGACGTCGTGAAAGCGAAGCTCGATGTTTGGATAATGGCCGGCCGCGATCTCCGCGCCATAACGAATCTTGCGCGGATCGACATCCAGGCCGAGGACCGGTTGGCGGCAGGCGCGTTCGCGAAGGTAAAAAGCCAGCAATCCGACCCCGCAGCCCACATCCAGGATCGGCTCAGGGGAAGGGCCCAGGAGTTCATAAGCAGTCGCATAAATTTGATCACGGCGCAGCTTGCCGCGCACATAGTGGCGCAGCCAGCGCTGAGGGAACTGTCTCGCTACCCGCGCACACGCATTCTCGTGTTCCGCCGCGTTTCCTCTCAGGGTTTCCATTTGCTTCGATTTATCGCACTGCCAGACTGAATTTATGGATGATTTCTTCTCCAATTATCAGGTTGGAGATCACTTTGATGAAATGTTTGCCGACCCGGGCGTGGCGCGGCCCCATTACACCAAATTGTTCGAGCGCTTCAAGGAAATGGACCGCGAGGAGTTTGAACGGAAACGCGCCCTGGCCGCCTCCACCTTCCTGAGCCAGGGCGTCACCTTCACGGTTTACAATGACGACCAGGGAACAGAACGCATCTTTCCTTTCGACCTTCTGCCGCGAATTATTCCCGCCGCGGAGTGGGACGCGATCGAGCGCGGCCTCGTCCAGCGAATCACGGCGCTGAACCTGTTTCTCCACGACATTTATCATGAGCAAAACATTTTGCGCGATGGCGTGATCCCGAAATCAATCGTCTGGGAAGCGGCCCATTTTCGCCCGGAGTTCATGCACTTCGATGTGCCCCGGAATGTTTACATCCATATCTGCGGGACCGATCTGATCCGCGATCGGGACGGGACTTATCTCGTCCTGGAGGATAATGCGCGTTGTCCCTCCGGCGTCTCGTACGTGATCGAAAACCGGCAAACGATGAAGCGGACGTTTCCGAGTCTGCTCAGCCAATATCGGGTGCGGCCGGTGGAAGATTACAGCCAGGAATTGCTGAACGTCCTGCGTTACATCGCTCCACACGCCAAGCACGAACCCACCATCGTGCTCCTTACCCCGGGCGTTCACAATTCCGCTTACTTCGAGCACTCTTTTCTCGCCCGCTCGATGGGCATCGAGATCGTGGAAGGCCGTGAGCTGGTCGCACTAGGCAGCAAGGTTTTCATGCGCACGACCAAGGGCCCCAAGCAGGTGGATGTGATTTATCGCCGGATCAACGACGACTTCCTCGATCCCCAGGTGTTCCGCAAGGATTCCGGCCTCGGGGTTCCCGGTTTGGTCGAGGCCTATCGCGACGGAAATATTAGCCTGGCTAATTCCATCGGCACCGGGATCGCCGACGACAAGGCGGTCTACCATTTCGTCCCGAAGATGATCCGTTATTACCTCAGCGAAGATGCGCTCCTCCCAAACGTGCCTACATATCTCGCCTCCGTGAAAGAAGATCTCGCCTATATCCTCGAGCACATCCCCGAGCTGGTAGTGAAAGCCGTGAATGAAAGCGGCGGCTACGGGATGCTGGTTGGTCCGCATGCGACTAAGGCCGAGTGTGAAAAATTCAAAGAGAAGGTGCGCAAAAATCCACGAAATTACATCGCGCAACCCACCATCGCCCTGTCCCGCGCTCCCTCGTTTTGCGACGACAGCATGCAAGGTCGCCATGTCGATCTGCGGCCTTTCATTTTGTACGGCGAAAAGGTCACGATCGTTCCCGGCGGGCTGACCCGGGTGGCGCTGCGCGAGGGATCGCTCGTCGTGAATTCATCGCAGGGCGGCGGCAGCAAGGACACGTGGGTCCTCGAAGGAAATGGACGCGCCTCATCATAACCGGATGAGAAGCGGGAAAAGGGAAATCGCGTCCCGCACCCGCGGGATTGCGCGATGCCGGAGTGGCGCCGCAGGCGCATTATTTTGCCATTGCGCGGTGAGGCGCGCGATCCACCTCCCATGCTGAGCCGCGTCGCCGAGTCCCTCTACTGGATGAGCCGCTATATCGAGCGGGCGGAAAACAATGCTCGCATCGCGGAGGTGAATCTCCAGATGTTGCTCGACCTGACGAATCAGCACGGAGCTGATCCGACCCAGCAATGGGACCCGATCATCAGCTCGCTCGAGGAGAATGAATTATTCGCCTCCCTGTATCCCACGCCCGACGGCAAGGCCGTGATCGATTTCGTCAGCCTCCAGAAAAAAAATCCGAACTCGATTATGTCGTGCCTGACGCGCGCGCGCGAAAACGCGCGGACAACGAGCGAGCAAATTTCGAGCGAAATGTGGGAGCAAATCAACCGGCTCTACCTCTTCGCGAAAAGCGAAACGGCCAGGAAGCTGGTGCGGATGAGTCCCTATGAGTTCTTCAAGCGGATCGTCACAGGGTCTCATCTCTTCCAGGGAATCACCGACGCGACGATGACCCACGGGGAAGGCTGGGATTTCATCCGGATCGGTAAGCTCCTCGAGCGCGCCGACTGCACTTCGCGCCTGCTCGACCTCAAATATCACATCCTCCTGCCCTCCGGCGAAAAAGTGGGCGGCAATATCGATACCATCCAGTGGATGTCGGTCCTGCGCTCCTGCAGCGCGCTTGAAGCCTATCGTAAAATCTACTTCGGCCAGGTCGCGCCCTGGAAAGTGGCGGAATTCATCATCACGCATTCCGCCTTTCCACGCTCGATCCGGTTCAGCGTCGATTCCCTCGACGCCGCCCTGCACTGCATTTCGGGCTCGGCCGAGACGAAATATTCGAACGAAGCCGAAAGACTATCGGGCCGGCTCCGCTCTGACCTTGATTACGCGACGATCGCCGACATTTTTAAGTTCGGACTCCACGAATATCTCGAAAAAATTCAGGACCGGCTGGCCGAGATCAACCACGCGATCCACGCCACCTACTGCGCGGACAACGCGGGTGGTCCGCCTTCCTAGCCTTCGGAGGGCTGTCCGCCTCGCAGGCATCGAAAGGCGTGATGCCTTCGCGCCGTTCTCGTTGATACCTTGAACCGGGTAAATGAAACAAAGGATTACGGATTGAGCAGCCCTGTGTACCAGGTCACGAGCGCTTCGCCGAAGAACATCCAGACCAGCCCACCCAGGGCGAGATAGGGACCAAACGGCAGTTTCGCCGACCAGACGCGCTTGCCGATAAGCAAAGTGCCAAGACCGACGAACGAGCCAAGAAGGGAACCAGCGAAGACGCTGAACAGAACCGCGCGCCAGCCGAGAAATGCGCCGATGGCCGCGAGAAATTTCAGGTCCCCGCGTCCCATCGCTTCGCGCGGAATCTCCAGCTCACGCACCACGCCGCTGATCCGATCGAGGGTATCGAGCGAGATCTCCTCGTCGCCGACCTGGACGCGGTTGTAATGGAAGTGGAGGTCCGCCGCGCTCAAAGTGCGCCCCGCGACGCTCGCTTCGTCGCAGTGGAGGATGAGCCGGTCGTTTTCCCGCGCGAAATAATCGCTCCATAACCCCTGCTCGTCGCCCACCACGAAATCGGCGTCGTCGCCTTTGCGCGTCGTGCCATACCGGTTCATGGCCTTTCTCGCCGTGCTGGGGCCGGGCTTCATCACGGCGAATGTGGATAACGACCCGGGCGGCATCCTGACCTATTCGCAGGCGGGCGCGAAGTACGGCTATGCCCTGCTCTGGACGCTGATTCCCACCACCATAGCGCTGATCGTAGTGCAGGAGATGGCCGCCCGCATGGGGGCCATCACCGGGAAAGGATTGTCGGACCTGATCCGCGAAGAGTTCGGGCTGCGCATGACGTTCTTCACCATGGTAGTGCTGGGCCTCGCCGATTTCGGAAACATCGCGGCGGAGTTCGCGGGCCTCGCATCGGGCTTTGGCATCTTCGGCGTAAGCAGGTACATCGCGGTACCGGTCGGTGCGGCGCTGGTGTGGGGAATCGTCGTGCGTGGCTCTTACCGGCCGGTCGAGCGCGCGCTCCTGCTGCTTTCGCTCATCTATTTTACGTATCCGATCTCGGCGATACTCG
>JBBRMO010000002.1:0-20789 GCA_038230815.1 Chthoniobacterales bacterium | reverse complement strand
GTGCGCCAGTTCGAGGAAGCGTCCGTAACTGATGAGCGCCCAGGGGACCAGTTCGGTCCCCGAACCGACGTCATACGGATACCAGATCGCGGCGGCCGCGGCGGAATTTGTCTCGTGGCCAATTTGGTCGGCCAAAATGAAGGTCTCAAATCCGCTCTCGGCGAACAGGACGGCACAGGTGAGTCCTGAGACTCCGGCGCCGATGATGGCCACACGTCGTTTCATTTTGATAGCGCTGGTATTGGGGCCGGCCGAAGCGTTCGTCAACCGCGACCCACCGATGTCAGCCCGAGGGAGGCGACGCGCGCCGAGGACCACGCAGGGGCAATGCGGAGCGTTTACGAGGGATTACGTCGATGACGATGGACGTTGGACTCTTCGCGGAAGCGGCCTGGTGAACGAAGATGAAGTCCATCGCCGTCTCTGCGGCTCGGGCGACCCGGTCCACCGGCGTATGATGTAGGTGCAGAACGGACGAGCGTCGGCTAGAATATCGACGTGGTCGCCTCGTCCGAGAAATCGCTTACCGAAAAAGTGCTGGCAGGAGAGCGGATCTCCCCGTCGGAAGCGCTCGAGCTTTATCGCCGGCCCCTGGCGGAACTCGGCCAGCTGGCAACGGCGCGGCGCGACCTGGCAAAGGCCTCGAGCTATGGTGACCGCGGCCGCGAGATCGTGACTTACATCATCGATCGAAACATCAATTACACCAACGTCTGCAACGTCTATTGCAAGTTCTGCGCGTTTTATCGCACCGAGAAGGACGAGGACCATTACGTCCTGAGCCGCGAGCAGCTCGATCAAAAACTCGATGAACTTTCCGCTGCGGGCGGGGTTCAAATCCTGATGCAGGGCGGGCACCATCCCACGTTATCGTTCGACTGGTATCTGGAATTACTCCGGCATATTCGCGAGAAATATCCGCACATTAATATCCACGGCTTTAGCCCGCCGGAACTCCAGCATTTCGCCCAGCTCTTCGGCATGCCGCTGCGGGAAGTCATCTCGCAATTTAAGGAGGCGGGCCTCGGGTCGATTCCCGGGGGCGGCGGTGAAATTCTGGTGGATCGCGTGCGAGACCGGATTGCACCGCTCAAATGCAAGTCGGATGCGTGGCTTGAAGTGATGCAGATCGCGCACGAACTCGGCCTGAAATCGAGCGCGACGATGATGTTCGGCCACGTTGAAACGATCGAAGATCGGATCGAACACCTGGGACGTTTGCGCGAGCAACAGGACAAAAGCGGCGGGTTCACCGCGTTCATCTGCTGGACGTTTCAGCCGGCAAACACGGTGCTGAAAGTCGAACGGGCGACCGGGGTGGTGGAATATCTGCGGATCCAGGCGCTTTCACGCATCTTTCTGGACAACTTCCCGAACGTGCAAAGCTCGTGGGTCACGCAGGGGCCGGATATCGGACAGGTGGCGCTGAAGTATGGGGCGAATGACTTCGGCTCGGTCATGATGGAGGAAAATGTCGTGAGCAGCGCCGGTACGACATTTCGGCTCAATGCGGAACAAATCGAAGCGCTAATTCGGGACGCCGGATACGAGCCACGGCGCCGGAATAATTGGTACGAGCTCTTGAATTAGTGCTGAGCGGTGCGTTCTTCTCCGTCCAGCGCCCCGGCGTAGACCGAAATCCTGCCTTGACGACGCCCACGTTCTTACCCATCAATACCGCCTGCGCAGCGTCGGGGACGAAGGACGCCAGGGGACTTTTCACGTTATGAAACAATTTTTCGGTTCGATCCGCAGCCGCACACCGGCTGTTCTACTCGCCATCCTCCTAATCTTCGCGGCGAGTCTGTCGGTGAACGCTCAAACGGCGCCTCCCCCGGAGCAGCAGGGCCCTCCGATCATCAAATCTGTCGAAGTCCAGTACGTCGGGCCTCAGACCATCTCGCGCGATAAAGTCCTCGCTCAGATTCGGACCAAGCCCGGACAGCCCTATTCGGAATCGCTGGTCGAGGCGGACATCAAGGCGCTTTACCGAACGGGCCAGGTGCAAAACGTCCGCATCTTTGGGCAGCCGGACGGCGACGGCGTAAAAGTCATGGTCGTTCTTCAGACCCGCTCGCTCGTCAACGAGATCGAGATCGAGGGCGCGGAGCGGATCAGCGCCAAGAAATTGCGCAAGCAAATTGCCCTCAAGATTAATGGCCCGCTGAGCGAAGACGAACTGCAGAAAGCGCGCGAGAAAATCATCGAGAGCTATCAGGCGAAGGGGTTCACCGACGTTGACGTCAAATACAAGGTGAACACCGACGAGGCGCGCGGGACGTCCCGGGTGGTTTACACGATCACCGAAGGAACGAAGGGCGCGATCAGTGCGATCCGCTTCCAGGGCAACACGAAATTCAGCGATAAAATCCTGCGCAAGCAGATGAAAACGAAGGGCAAGACTCTTTACTCATTCATCGACAAGTCGGGCCGGCTCGATGAAACCCAGCTGGAACAGGATATCAGCGCGGTAAAGGAATGGTACCAGGACCACGGCTACATCGACGTGGAAGTAAAAGAGGTTCAACGCCAGCGTGCCGGCGGCAAGTTGGCCATCGTCGTGGTGCTGGTGGAAGGCCCGCTTTATCACGTCGGCAAGATCACGGTCACGGGAGAGAAAGTCGCCAGCGAAACAAAGATTCGGGCCCTTCTGAAAATGAAGGAAGGCGGCATTTATTCGCCAAAGCAGATTCGGGAGGACTCGAAGAAAATTGCGGATGCCTATGGCAGTGGCGGGTATGTCGACCTCCAGGTTACACCGCAGGGCGTACCGGCCGGTGAGCGCGTGATCGATGTCCATTATCAGATCCAGGAGGGCGGACCATCCTTCGTCCAGCGGATCAACATCGTCGGCAACACCCGGACCAAAGACAAGGTGATCCGCCGCGAGGTGCTGATTGCGCCCGGCGACATCCTCAACAGTGTCCGGGTCGAGACCACCAAGAAGCGCCTGGACAACCTCGGCTACTTTTCGAAGGTGGAAACTTTCCCCGAGGAGACGGGCGTGTCTGGCCGCAAGGACCTGACCATTCAGGTGGAAGAGAAGCGCACCGGTTCGCTCAACTTTGGCGCCGGTTTCAGCACGATCGATCAGCTGGTCGGGTTCGTCGAAATGTCGCAGGGAAATTTCGATATCCTCAACTGGCCGAACTTTACCGGAGCCGGCCAGAAGTTTCGGTTTCGCATCCAGTACGGAAGTAGTCGCAAAGACGTGACGCTTTCCCTGACGGAGCCCTATTTCCTCGACCGGCGCCTGTCGCTCGGGGGAGAGCTTTTTTACCGGGAGGCGGATTACCTGAGCAATATCTACACGCAGCGCAACTACGGGTTCTCGCTTGAAACCCGGAAGGCCATCGCCCCGTTCGTCGCCGTCAGCCTCCAGTACCGGATCGAGGCCATCGAGATTTTCAACGTCGCGGCCGGGTCGTCGAGCCAGATTTTACTCGAACAAGGCCAGACGACCAAGAGCCAGATTACCGCCGGCATTGTTAATGATACTCGCGACAATCCGTTCCTGACCCGGACCGGGCATCGCATTGTGTTGACCCCGTATATCGCGGGCGGATTCCTGGGCGGCACTGAACAGATTTACGGATTCTCGCTCGAGGCGCGTCAGTATTTTCACCTCTGGAAAGATTCCATTCTCTTGTTCAGCGGCCAGATCGCCTCCGTGGATAATTGGGGGAGCGGCTCACGCGTCCGCATCTACGATAAGCTCTTCCTCGGTGGGTCGAATGATTTGCGCGGTTTCAATTTCCGCGACGTCAGCCCCCGCGATATCAATGGCGAACCCCTGGGCGGCCAAAGCATGACTTCGTTCACCATAGAGTACACCATGCCGATCATCGAAAAGGCGCGTTTTGCGGTCTTCTACGACACGGGCCTGGTCAATGCCTCTCCGTGGGACTACTCCACAAATCACCTCGTCTCGGACGTCGGCGTCGGTCTACGACTGGATCTGCCGATCGGCCCGTTGCGGATCGATTACGGTATTCCCCTTCAAAAGGACGGGTATAAGGACGCCGGCAGCGGCAAATTCAATTTTAATGTCGGTTATCAGTTTTGAACGAATAATCACGGTTGCGGTCTAACAACTTTCCTGCAACCTGTTTAACTCTTCGCCTCTTTGTTTATGAAAAAATTTCTCCTTCTTACCGCAGCGCTCGCCCTCGCCCTCCCGGCCGCAAGCTACGCTCAAGGCACTCTCAAAGTCGGCACGGTCGACATGAACCGCGCGTTCAAGGAATATAACCGGACGAAGGATTCCGAAAAGAAGATCAACGAGGCCAAGGACGCGGCGAAAAAGGAATACGACGATCGCGCCGAGAACTACAAGAAAGCGCTCGATGAAATCAACAAGCTGAACCAGCAGCTCGATTCCCCGGCGTTGAGCGCCGATAAGAAAACTTCGATGGCCAAGGAGCGCGATGAGAAGATCGCGAACATCAAGAACATGGAGCGCGAGATCAACGAATTCCGCCAAACTCGTGAGCGGCAGTTGCAGGAACAGGCAATTCGCATGCGAGAAAACATCATCAAGGAAATCACGGACGTAATCATGGAGCGGGTCAAGACCACCGGTTACGATCTCGTTTTCGATAAGTCCGGCCCCAGCATGAACGGCGTCAATATTGTCCTCCATTCAAAAGACAGCATGGATTTCACGACCGATGTCATCACCGCATTGAACAAGAAGCCGGTCACGACCACCACGGAAAAGCCCGCGACCAGCCCCGCCACGACGACCACGACTTCGACCGTCGCGCCGGCCACGAGCCCGAAGAAGCCCTAACGCTTTTCCGGAGAAATTAACGCAGAAGAACACGCGGGTTATCCCGCGTGTTTTTTCTTGTCCGCCGGTTTTCTGGAAATGACGACGGCTCCCTTGCGTGGGAAGGTGATTCGCTCATTGGAGTTTGTTTTCCGAATGATCGTGCGCCCGAGATTGCTGGTGTTTTCTCTCCTGCTCGCCCAGAACGGCTTTGCTGCCGGCTCGTGGGAGTCGACCCTGACTGCTTCCTCCCCGCCGGCATTCCCGAATCCGCGGCCGATGCATGCGCGATATGGCTTTGGCTGGAGCGGATTTCCCTGCGGATCGGCCGAGATCCGGCTCACAAAATCATCGGGCGACCGCCTGCAACTTGAGGCCACGACGCGCACCACCGGTCTGGTGCGGGCGCTGTGGAAATTCGACGCCACCGGCACTTCAATGGTCGAAGCCGCAACGCTTCGCCCCGTTTCGGTCACGCAGATCGAAAACGATCGCGGTAAGAAAATCCTGACCGAGCTCTCGTTCGCCCCTTCGGGGGTGATTTCAAAGGTTACCGAGACTCCCGGCGAGGGAACGAAAGTTCGCCGCTTCGAATTTCCGCACCTGTTCGATTTGCAATCTGCGTTGTTCTATCTGCGAAGCCAGCCCCTCCAGGAACGGAGTGTGCAGCGAATCGTCGTCTATTCCGCGACGGACCCTTACCTGGCCACAGTCACGGTCCTGGGCCGCGAGCGAGTGACGGTCCCGGCCGGCGGTTACAACGCCATCAAGTTCGATCTTCAGTTGAACCGAATCCGCGACGGTCAGCTCCAGCCGCATCGGAAATTCCGCCGCGCCACGGCGTGGCTCTCGGACGATCCGGATCGCCTGATGTTGAAAATCGAAGCGCAGGTTTTTGTGGGCACCGTCCTTTGCGAACTGCAATCGGTCGATTTCGAAAATCCGAAATCGTAGGAACGCGCTCTCATTTTTTGTCGCCAGTAGTTTCGCGGCGAGACGCTGTAGCAGCCTCGCTGGAACGACGCGTCGGGCTTGCGGCTGCTTGGGCGACGCAGGTCAGTCTTATCGAGCCCCGAGAAGTCCGTTTAACGGGGGATATAAACCGGCTCATTACCCGGCCCTGTCCGAATGCGCGGAGAAAAGAAGCGCTGGTGAAATCTGTGGTGGCCGGTGGTTCGTTGTTCAGGAAGCAGGCTGAGCGAGGCCAGTGTTTCCACGTCGAGCCGGCCGCTCGGCCTGAGACCGAACCGCGCCTGATAATTCCGCAGCGCAACCTGCAGTCCTGGTCCCGAGAGCCCGTCGATCGCGCCCCGGTAATATCCCTGCCGTTCCAAAAGGAGTTGCGCGCGGCGGACGATATCTTGCTGAGCGAAAGGTGGCGCGCTCTCGTACGGCGTGCCGGAAAATAGATTGGCGCTCTCGGCGTGGGATCGGGGCGGCGCCGGTCGGTTCTCCGCGTCGTCAGGTTCCGGCGTTGACGAACGAGGCGGCGCTACAGAAGGCGCAGGAGTTTCCTCGAGAAATCCGGGGGGCGTAGGGCCCGGTGTCTGCGATGGGTGAGGGGCGGGCGGCGGTGGTGGTTTCGTAGTCAGGCCAAGGGCCCGCTGCGTCTCGTCATTCAGCCCACCGGTGATCTGCAATCCGTGGCGGATCTGATAACGCCGAAGGGCCGCGGTCGTGTCTGCGTCTTTTTTGCCGTTGACTTCGCCATAGTAGAAACCCTCGTCCTTCAGCTTTTGCTGAGCAGACTCCGTGACAGGATCGGCCCATGCGAGCGACCAGGTTGCGAGAAGAACGAAAGCCGTTCCGAGAAATTTCCGGTGCATCGAGGATCTCATTTTGGACGCCTTGTTGCCGTCAATATTCACCTCGCTGGGAGATCGAGAGTGAGGGGTGTTCGCTGCTCCTGCAGGGTATCACGGTAGTGCACGATCCCGTCCGCGATCCCCATTGCCATTTGCTCCCGATAATCGGCGTTCGCCAGTTTCCCGACATCATCCTTGTTCGTGAGGAAGCCACCCTCCACCAGGACCGCAGGGTAGCGCACGTTAGCGATGACGAAAAACTGCTGAGAGCGCGTGCCGCGATTTACGGCCTGGGTCTGCGCCACCAGTGATTGCTGAATGGACGCCGCCAGACTTTGACTCTCCAGGTTTGGCGGCTCCGACGATGTCCGCTGCAGGAACGGGAACCAGGATGCGACCCGTTCCGGAAGTGAAATCGGGTGCGTGGCGTAATACGTTTCGATGCCCGTCGCACCCGATCGACCGGCCTCGTCAAAGTGAATACTCACGAAAACGGACTGGGGTTGGTTGTTCGCGAGCGAGGCCCGCTCCTGGAGTGAAACGTAGTTGTCGTCAGAGCGGGTCAGGAGCGGGGTGAGACCGCGCTCCTGCAGAATCCGTTCAAGCCGGTGCGCAACATCGAGAGCAAGATCTTTCTCCACCATCCCTGCCTTCATGGTCCCGGAATCCTTGCCGCCGTGGCCCGGATCGATCACGACCAGGGCGAAGGTCGCGTTCCGCGGCGGCGGTATTTCGAGCCGAGTTAAGGACCGCGGAACGGCCGTAACCTGGAGCCAGACGAACGAGCCGGCCATGAGGAAGAGCCCGATCCACGCCAGGAGAGATCGCTCGCTTGTTCGCGCGCGCGGACGTCGCCGAAACATAACTTCATGCGGACCTCAATCGCCCAGGCCCGATCGTATCTCCAGTTCGGTGAGCGCGCGGTAACGAATCGCGGTTTTGTCGCTTCGTTCGAGGACGACGGCTTCGATGCCGGTGGTACCCAATCGGATCTTTCGTTCTGCCAGGATTTTATCGCGCCCCGGCAAATCTTTCATCCCGGCGTCGCCGAGCGCGAGTTGGCCGACCGTCCAGGCATCGAGACTCAGTTTCAGCGCGCGATCAAAGGTCGCGCCGGCGGAATGTTGGGCGGCGAGATACTTTTCCATTAACTGGGTCGATGGCCGCGTTCCGCTGAGGGCGCCGAAATCCTGCCGGGTCTGCGCGAAGGTGGCGCTGTTCGTCGCAATCGCACCGTCATAATCGAGTCGGAGAAAGAGGTCGTTTTCCTGCTTCGCGCCGATCTCGGCGAACAGGAGCCGCGCCAGATAGGGTGCCCCGTAGACTTGCTCAAACGCGGTTTTCAAAATCGGGCTGAGCGAGTAATGGGCGAGCCGCCGGAGCGATACGTCCGCAGCGGAGCGCGCGAAACCTTCCGTGCTGGCCAGTTCGATGGCCGCCATCCGCAGCCGCTCGATGTCGCCCGGATGCCCGATCGCTCCCATCGCGATGCGATCGTAAATCTCGAAAAGTTTCTGCCGCGTTTTGCCGAGAGTGAGGAACAGGATGCCCTCTCGATATCCGACCGCCACAATCGGGCTCCCCGCGGCCAGCTGCGTTTCGACGTATTCGGCGCGGTTCGCGATCGCCTCGACCCAACGATACGGCTCCTCGGTCATGCCACGCTCCGTTTGAAAACCGCCGCGATTCGTTTCTCGGGCAGCGTCGTGATGCCGTCGCGCGAAACGATTTTGATCACCGGGAAAATCTTCGCGTTCCGATCCACGCCGCCGGTCGCGGTGTCCGATTCCGCGGCGGTATCGAGCGCCCGCAGGGCCACGGTCACGGCTTCTTCTTCGTCCATTTTCAGAAGCGGCCTTTTCCCCCAGTTGTTCTCATAGTAAAGAATCCCGCGCACCGCCGGCGAACCGGAGCCGGTGGCGGCGTAATCGGTCACTTCGAATTGCGCGCCCATCGCGTCATAAAAATAGAGGCGCGCCGCGGGCTCCGCGCCGGAGTCGTAGGTCGCGAAAATAGGAACGACGACACCGCCGCCTTGGAGGACGAATCCAAAGTTGTCCCGCAACAATTTTGAGAGCGCCCGGACTTTTCCGTCCACGCTCATCTCCTGCAGTTGCGTCCGCCGGAAAAACTGGAACGAATGTTCGAGAACCCGCGCCATTTCCCAGGCGGTCGCCGGGACGCCCGCGATCGCCATGATGGAATGCCGGTCGATCTCGAGAACTTTGTCGGCGCGATCGTAAACGACGGTGTGGCCTGCGGTAGCTCGGCGGTCGCCCGCAACGAGCACGCCGCCCTGGAACTTGAAGGCGAGGATGGTAGTGGCCTGGGTAAGGGGAATATCGGCGGTTGCGGCCATAGAACCTGTCGGACTCATCGGACTTATGGGTCCTATCTGGCCCGTGCGCCGGAGCAACCCAACGAAATCATCGGAGCCAGCTCCGCTTCCGACCGTGTCCATCACTGGCCGGTGCGCTGGCGATAACGCTTCGACTGATTCGGATCCACCTTGCGCATTTTTTTCAACAGATCCCGCGTGTCCGGCCGCGTGATATCTGGCGGTTTGGGCCCCCCCCCGTCTCCCTGCTTCGGCCCCCAGGGCATGGGTGGCTTTTGCACGCGCTCAGGCATGCGAAAAAGCTTAGAGACAATTCATGGAAAGGCAAGCCGTGGGCGCCGCGGCGCTTGCCTCTCCCTCCCGCAAATGCCAGAGTGCAAACCCATGCAGCGCCTCGTCCCTGGCTCATTAAGTCTGCTCGTCGCGGTCATCTTCGGCGCGACCCTCGCCGCGCAAACGCCCGCGGGCGACAAATCCGAGAAGATGCTCGAAGCCCTGAGTAAGAAAATTGACGAGCAAAACGCCAAGATCGACACGCTTTCGCAACAGATCCTCAAGCTGGAGCAGCAGGTCACCAAGATGCGCCCGGGCGTGATGATCGGGGAAACGCCATCACCAACGCCAGCCAGCAACGCAACGGCCGACGCCACGAAGCCGGCGCCGACTCAATCGGGCAACAGTCATGTTGTGGCGAAGGGCGAGACCCTGACGTCAATCGCGAAGATTTACAAAGTGAGCGTTGAGGAATTGCAGAAGTTCAATCACATCGAGAACGACCGGAAACTCCAGATCGGCCAGACCATCATGATCCCTCCTCCCGCGAGTTCACCCGGCGCCTCGCCGTCGCCGAACGGATAATGGAGGCGGCCGCAGCGCGGGAGTGGTTCCTCCGCAAGCATGAGGAGGGCAATATTTTTGGCCCGCTCCCCTTCGCGCAGCTCTCCCGCTGGGCTTCCTCCGCACAGGTCGCACCGCACGACACCGTTTCCACCGACCAGGTCACCTGGATGAAAGCTCCGATGCTGGCGGAGCTGGACATGGATTGGCTCGTCGAGATAACCACGGAACGTTTTTACGGGCCGACAACCCTGGGCGCGATCCAGGAATTCATGCGCCTGGGTGAGATCAATAACGAGACTTTCGTCATCAATTCCCTGGATGGCTCGCGGAAACGCGTAATCGAAATGCCGCTCGTCCTTTCGCCGGTTGCTCCTGAGGACCTCCTCCCCAGCGATCCGAACGATGCGGGGCCGGCCGCTGCCGGAATGTCGATCAACATCGAGGACCGGATTCGCGATCTCGAGCAAAGCTTGCGCGAAGAACGCCGCGCCTTGCTGGAAGCCGAGGAACGCTACCGCGCTCTCGAACTGAAATACCAGGAACTCGCTCAGCGCCTGTAGCCGCTGCTACTGGAGGCGCTTTTTCCTGGCGCGGATTCGCTGGGCGAAGCGGGGACCGGACGTGGATCCATCTCCAATCCCGCGCGGCCCACCGGGCCGCGGCTCCAGGAATGGTTATCTCGCGAACGAGTGCACTTGAGAAGGCGGCTCTCTAGACGGGGACGTCGAGGGTCTCTTCCGGAATGGGGCTTTCGACGTTCGGGGTTGGGTGTTCGGAATTCTCTTCGAAGTCTTTTTCAATCGGCTTTTCGAGAAAACTTTGTTCCCAAAGCCGCGCGTATTTTCCGCCTAGTTCCAACAGCGAAGCGTGCGTTCCACGCTCGATGATCCGTCCCCGTTCCAGGACCAGGATCTGATCGGCTCCAAGAATCGTGGAGAGCCGGTGCGCGATGACGAAACAGGTTCGATGCGACATCAGGTGTTCCAGCGCTTCCTGAATCAGGCGTTCCGTCGTCGTGTCCACGCTCGCCGTCGCTTCATCGAGAATCAGGATCGGTGGATCCTTCAGGAGCGCGCGCGCGATCGATAACCGCTGTTTTTCACCGACGCTGAGTTTTACCCCGCGCTCGCCCACGACGCTATCCAGGCCCTTTGGGAACAGTTCGATGAACCCTCGCGCGTTGGCCGCCCCGGCCGCGGCCAGGACTTCGTCATCGCTCGCGTCCGGCCGCCCCATCAGCACATTTTCGCGGATCGAACCGTTGAAGAGAAAGCTTTCCTGCGTTACCACCGCGATCATCTCGCGCAACCGGAGCATCCCAAATTCACGAATGGGAGTGCCGTCGATCAAAATTTCGCCGGCATCGTATTCGTAAAATCGAGTCAGCAAATTCACCAGGGTCGATTTGCCGGCGCCGGTCGTGCCCACGAGCGCGATTGTCTGGCCCGGTTGGGCGTGAAACGTGATGTGCTGAAGAGCTGCCGTGCCTTCCTTCCCGTAGCTAAACCCGACATCCTCGAACCGGACATCGCCGCGCACCCGAATTGCCGGAGCCTCGACGTCCCATCCCGGCTCGATGGGCTCGTCGACGATCTCGAAAACCCGTTCGCCGGCGGCGCGTCCCACCTGCACAAGTTGATTGAGCTGATGCAGCTTGTTGATGGGCTCATACAAAAATCCGGTGAGCATAAGGAACGCGACAAAGTCGCCCACCTGCATGCCGCCGCTCAGGACGATGCGCGCGCCGAACCACACCGTTAGAATAATCCCGAGCGATCCGATCAGGATCATCGATGGATGATAGAGGGCCCAGACCCGCATCACGACCAGCGTGGCGTCGCGGAGCAAGTTGCTCACGGAATTAAAACGCCGGTGCTCTTCCCCTTCGCGGACAAAGCTTTTGATCTGCCGGATGCCCGCGAGGTTATCGTGCAAAAGCGAGTTCATCGCCGACGAAGCGCGCCGCTGAAGCCGGTAACGGCGGTGCGCGGTCAGCGTGTACCAAAGCGCACCTCCCGCCAGGACCGGCAGCGGAGCCAGGCCTATGAGGGAAAGCGAAACGCTGAAGTAAAACATCATCCCGAGCACGATCACGAGCTGCAGAACGGCCATCACACCCTGCTCGATTCCATCGATCAGCATTCGCTCGACCGAGGTTACGTCCTCGAGGATGCGCGTCATCAAATCGCCTGTCGCGCGATTATCGAACCAGCGCAGCGGCAGCATCTGGATGTGCGAATAAAGATCGCTCCGCAGATCGAAAATGACTCTTTGCTCAAACGTATTATTCAGGATGATCCGGAGGGAATTCAGCCCGTTTTGAACCAGGAAGGCGAGCGCTGCGACCAGGACCAGCGGCGTGAGCCGTTCAGGATGGTGTTGAAGGAGCACTTCATCGATGACGCGCTTGGTCACCGCCGGAAACACCAGGTACATGAGCGTGCTGAGGACAGCGCAAGCCAGGGTTCCAGCCGCCATCCAGGGATAGCGGCGCAGGTAGGCAAATACGCGCGGGACTGTGTTCATCGGCGGTTTACTCTAGCACGCTTGACCAACCTGCATCGCCCCGAATCGCGAGGCAGAAATGAAGATCGCACGCCTTTTTTCCCTGCTCGACAGCGGGGCCTTGGAAAGTATGCATTGATTGTGCTCCGCCCTCCAGCTGCGATCACCGCTTGCTGCGTCACTTCTCCCACCGGGGGTGCAATTCACGCTTCCGCCGACGCATAAGAGAGGGCGAGCAAGGTGATAAATCCGTCTCGCCGTCCGATTCAACCGCACGTCCGCGCGACGGACCGATATTGCCGGCTCTTCCCGGCAGCTTCGGACGCCATCCAAAGGAAAATGACTCCCATGGCATTGGAGGAGCTCGCCTGGTCGATGAGACTGAACGAAACGCCCATCCCGGTAGACCTTCGCCAAGGTCACTCTCCTCCCCCAATAGTTATCACCTACTTTGGGCAGTTCGTTGATCACGACCTGACCTTCGATTCGACGCCGCTGCGGGAAGCCGGATCTTGCGAGCCCATCTCCATCCAGAACAACCGCACCCCGTGGTTGGATCTGGATCACCTGTATGGGGATGGCCCGCGTTCCAGCCGCCACGCGTATCTTTATGAATCAGACGACGCCTCCTTTCGCATCGGTCATTCTCCTTTCGGCGGCGAGTCCTTCGACGTTCCGTTTACCCTTGATGGCCGGCTCGCCCTCGTTGATGAGCGCAATGGCGAGAACGTCATCGTGCGCCAGATTCATGCCCTGTTCCTCAAATTGCACAACGTCGCGGTCCGAGAACTGCCGATAAGTTTGCCGCCGCGGGAAAGATTCGATGGGGCGCGGAATCGCGTCCGGTGGCAGTATCAATGGCTGGTTCGCAACTGGTATCTCAGGGAGATTTCCCATCCGGGGGTGTATGACGCGGTTGTCCGGGAGAATGACTACCGCATCGATTGGACGAAAGATGGATTTGCAATTCCAGTCGAGTTTTCGCTCGCTGCGATGCGCTTTGGTCACAGCATGGTCCGGAGGGAGTACCGGTTGAATAAATTGCCCACGGAAGAAGGGGGAAGCGGCCTGAACCCACTGGCGGATCTCTTCGGTGTGAAGAACAACGCACCGCTCCAATCCCGCCTGAAGATCGATTGGTCATTGCTGTCGAACGACGGTGCCATGTCGATCGACCTTGCCATAATGGAACCATTATTCCACATCCCCGATGAGCATCTGGGACTTTCCTCTACGCGGATACCACACCCGCCAAACGCTTTGGCTTTGCGAACCCTGTTACGTGGCGCCGCTACCCGCCTTCCGACCGGCCAACAAGTAAGAGATGCTCTTGGCGAAAGATCAATTGCGGACACGCCGTCCGAGTACGAGGGCGATCCATGGGACCCGTTACGGAGAGTTGGTCTGGCTGGTGAAACCCCTCTCTGGTACTATATATTGCTTGAGGCACAATTAGATCAAGATTGCGTTGGAGCTACTTTGGGCAGAGTAGGGAGCAGAATTGTAGCAGAGGTAATTGAAGGATCCCTTCAACTCGATCCTACGTCTTTTCTGCGACGAAAAGGACCAGACTGGACACCGGACGCGTGGCCGATTGCTAACCGCAGCAAAATAGCAGTTAGAACCCTAAAAGATGCGGCGCTCGTCGCTGCCGTCTAAGGCCCCCCCTGTCCTTTCCGTGAGCAACATTACCCGCACGATAAGTGCCTTGACTACAATCAGCCTGCGCTGCCCTCCTCGTCAGCGTAACCCCATGGCTATTCTTACGATGCCCACGGTTCCCAGGCGGCTATCCAAATATCCGTTGCCTGGTCTGAATCTTTGCCGCTTTTCGATGGCAACACCAGGACGACCAAATCCTGCCGCTTCGGGTCCTCTGAATCATAGACCTTGAACTGCACCCGTTCCGGGATCGGTGTCAGGCTTTCGTCATTAGGCGGCTGGTCTGACAACTGTTCACCTTCGAGGTAGAACTCGCCCACGATTGCGAACTGTCGCTTTGCTTCCTCCGGGTCATCACAACACTTCTGTCGAACCCCGGCATTCTTTGGGTCTTTCATGAACCTGGCGAAGACGATAGTCGCGTCGGCACGGTCTCTTGCCAGTTTCCAGTTTCTCATCCTCGTTCGTGGCTGGTTTATCGACCTGTTATTTTTGGGGTCATCGCACGAGTGGACTCTTCAAGACGCACGGTTGCTTGCTGGAAACGCGATGACCCGCGAACCGCGTCAAAGCGCGGATCCAGTGTCGGCGAACGAAAATCGATCCAGCCCGCCTCGATGGAGCTCTCGAGAGCATCCAGCGAGCGTTCTCCCTCACCGAGCGCCGCAAAATCAGCCGCCAGACTGTAGAGAAGCGCTGGGTTGTCCGGAGTCGCGCTTATCTCCTTGCGATCCAGCATCAGAGCTTCATTCAGAAGCGCCTTCCCATCAGAAGCACCCATCGCGGCATGGATGAATCCGACCGCTGACAAAAAACGCACCGAACCACAGTTAGGGTAGTGGACGCCGCCGGCGGGGTCCGCTTTCATTATTTCAGAGTAAAGGCGTGAAGCAGTGTCAAAGTTGCGGCTAAAAAACTCCACCTGGGCGGCCATGATCAAAGCTTGTGAGTTGTTTTTGTATTTTTCGCAAGCCTGGTTACTCAAGGCGCGAGTCTTGTCGAATTCTCCGCGAAATAGCTCAAGCCTGCTTAGACCTATTGCACTTACCGGCAGGTCGGGTCGAAAGATCGCAGCCGTGTTAAATGCCTCCTCAGCCTTGTCATAGTGCCCCAGGGCGGTCCAGACTTCGCCAATGTTGTCCGCGTAAACAGGTTGGGTCTCTCTCCGGCTTGCTCTTGTATACCATAACAGCGCCTTGTCCGGGCGACCAATAAGGTAAGACGCGTGCGCAATATGCGAGCAGGCGCGGCCGTTCCGTGGATCTAATTCATAGGCAGTCAAAAAATCGTCGAGGGATTCACGCGGTCGATTGTGGTGCAGGATATTTTCCCCGCGGGCGTCGTACCCTTCCGCTAGCATGGGTGCGATGCTTAGCGCCTTGCTGACGGCGGCGTCTGCCTCGGTCAGCCATGGTCCACTCGGATCGAGGACCGAGCGAAGCTGACAGGCCGTGGCCAGCAAGGCAAAGGCGCGCGCATAAGTGGGATCCAGTCGAACTGCCGTTCGTAAAGAATCGATCGCGCGATCAAGGTCGGGAAAATTATGACGATTAAAAAATTCCCTGCCCCGCTCGTAGTAACTCCGTGCGGTAGGATCTTTGCCTGTTCCAATCGACCTGGTCTGCTCCTCGGCATCTGATCCCTCGGTTGCGGCAAGGTCCGCCGCTATCCTGCCCGCGATGTCCGCTGCGACCATTGAGTAGGAATCAGTATCGAGCAGCCATTTGTTGTGGACAGTTCCGGTTGAAGCGTTGATCAAATAAATCGCCAGGCGCCGTTTCCCGGCACGCATTCGGACGCTTCCCGTCACTATCATGCGGGCGGCGGCGTGTTCGCCGAACTTCTTGTAGTCCTCTGCTTTCCAGGCATCGACCACGAGCGTTTTATCCCCGATCTCCCGAAGTTCTATTCCCTTCGCAGCTTTCAGCGTAGCGCCAAGACTCTTCGTGAGGGTGTGCGCAACGGCAGAATCCGTCGAGACTGCGTCGAGATCCTCAAATGGGGCTATGACGACGGACCGCTGGGCGATCTGTGCGTTTCTGACGATCATCCAAAGGCGATTGCTTGCCACCGCTTCAAAAAGTCCGACCGCAGTGAGAACAACCACAGCGACAATCGAGGCGGCTAACTTTGGATTTCGGCGCGACCAGCGCCATACCTTCACTGGCGGCGAGACGGGTCGGGCGATGATCGGACGGTCTTCAAGCCATCGCTCCAAATCTTCGGCGAGATCGTGGGCAGAGCGATAGCGGCGGGTCTGCTCGCGTTCGAGGCAGCGGGAGCAGATGGTTTCCAAATCGCGGTCTGCGATCTTGGAAAGGGTGCGAAGTTTAGGCGCCGTCGATTCGGAAGCCTGGTGAATGACGGAAAGAGCGTGGGTGCCGAGGAAAGGCGGTCGGCCCGCGAGCAGGTCGAAGAGGATGGCGCCGAGGCTGTAGACATCGGCCGTGGGTCTGAGTTCGGCGGCGGGGCTGCTCACCTGCTCGGGAGCGATATAACCGGGCGTGCCGAAAATCGTGAGCGTGCGCGTGAGATCGCTGGTGGCATCGAGCCATTTAGCGAGACCGAAATCCGCGACGAGCGGTTCGCCCCGGGCATCGAGCAGAATGTTTCCCGGTTTCAAATCGCGGTGGAGAATGCCGCGACTGTGCGCGTATTGAACGGCGCGCGCGACCTTGGCGACGAGCGCCACACTTTGGCGGGGTTCCTTTCTCAAGGCGGGCGCGACCTGTTGCAAACTTCCGCCCGCCGCGAATTTCATGCTGAAAAAGGGAAGGCCCTCGCTTTCGCTCACTTCGTAAATCGGCAGAATATTGGGATGGTCGAGGCTGGCGGCGGCCTGGGCTTCGCGACGGAAACGCGCCAACGTTTCTTGCGAATCCGAGTGATAACTCAGGACCCGTTTGAGGGCGACAATCCGACGGGAGTGCCGCTGGCGGGCCCGGTAGATCACTCCCATGCCGCCGCGGCCGATCTCCTCCAGGATCTCGTAGTTGCCGAGCCGCCAGTTCTGGTCCGGTAAGTTCACTTCCGCGAGAATGCCAGCCAGCGATTCCGATTCTGATTCGTCGGCGGGACGGAGCCCGGACTCGAGGAGACAACCCACGCAAAGTCCGCCGGCGATTTGCGAGGTGGAATCGCAATACGGACAGGGCCGCGCATCGGCGACGGCGATGGAATCGGAAAATCCGGGGGGGAACGTTTTCATCATGCGGCCTTGGGTTCGGCGGCGAGGACACTGCAAAGATGGCGAATTTCATCATCGATCTCAGCAGGATCGCTGACGGTCTCGGCGACTTCATCGCGCAGGAGATCGCGGTAACGTTGGCGGAGTCGATGCACCAGGCGTTTCACGGTGGCTTCGGGCACGCCAAGCGTTCGGGAGAGCGTGGGATAGGAGACGTCCTCGCGTTCGGCCCCCAGACAGGGGCGAAGCGCTTCAAAGGCGCGCAAGCGTCCCTGGGTTTCGCACTCTTCGCGCAACCGGCGCAACGCCTGTTCGACGACTGTCGCGGCCCAGCGAAGGTCAAAGAGACGCTCGGCCGTCCACGAATCGAGTGAGCGCGCGCAAACCGTGAGTTTCGAGGGTGCTTCCGCCATCCAGTCATCCCAGGAAACAAACTGGACGTCACCGCCGCGTTTGCGGGCGGACTTCTTGCCGGCGGCATCGTTCAGGAAATTCTGAAGCGACTTGAGCAGGAGCGAGCGGAAGCGGCCCCGGTGCGGGTCAGCATGTTTGAGCCAGTTACCTTCCAGCATCATAAGGAAAAAATCCTGGGTCAGGTCCTGCGCGTCTTCAGGAGAAAGGCCGCGACGGCAGACGAACGAGAAAATAGGCCGCCAGTAAATCCGGCAGAGCTCCGAGAGCGCCTGGAGCGCTTTTTGATCGTCGGTTCCGACCTCGGCCGAGGTGAGGATCAGGCTCCAACGCGTGGTCACGAAGCGGCGAGGCTCAGTGCCATTTTCGGTATCGGCCTCCGGGGTCACGAAAGGACATGGTGGTGAGCTTGATTCCGTTCGACAAGTCAAAATCCATCCTGTGGTTAGGCCACGGTGATCGACTTACGGATGGAAGTAGGCTTGGACCACGCCGATGCCGCTGGCGTTTCCCTTGCCGCGCACCTGGCAGTTTGACGAGCAAACCTGGAGCTTTAAGATCAATTTTCATTGGTTAGGTCGGTTTCCTGCCACGATAATGATTCTTCCCAGCCAAAGAAGAGGCCAGGCTCAACCCAGCCAGAAATTTGAAGACAGGTCCGGAATACGACGGTGATGTGATTCGCCTCGAGCAGATCGAGGTTCGGGCCCATGTCGGCGTGCCGGACGAGGAACGTTCTCAGCCGCAGCGGCTGACGGTTAATATCGCTTTTTGGCCAGACAAGTCCGGCTCCAAGTTGAACGATGACATCGCGCGGGCGGTAAACTACGCCGAGGTCTGCGGCGAGGTGAGAAAATTTGTGGAGGCGCGGAGTGACAAGCTGATCGAGACGCTCTCCCACGCGCTCGCCTTGCACTTGCTCGAAGTTTTTGAAATTCGCCGCATCATGGTCGAGTTGCGCAAATACATCCTGCCGGAGGTGGAATTTGTTTCCGTCACGGTGACACGCGAGCGTTTGAGGAATTAACCGATGAGACAAGGGCGATTTGACGAACCGGTCAGCGAAACGGCGCAGCTTTACAGTGAGTCGATTTCGATCGACTGGCGTTTGTCTTCGCACGACATCAAGGGATCGCTCGCGCACGCGAAGGCGCTGGCGGCGGCGGGCATCCTGACGAAGGAAGAGCACGCCCAAATCGAGGCGACGCTGGTGGTGATTGAGGCCGAGATAAAGGCCGGCGATTTCCGTTGGGAACGGTCGCTGGAAGATGTCCATATGAATATCGAGGCGGCCCTGACGAAGCGGACCGGCGCGGCGGGCGCGAAGTTGCACACCGCGCGGAGCCGGAACGACCAGGTCGCGCTCGACCTGCGCCTCTACGTGAAGGCCGAAGCCGCTGAAGTTTGCACGCGCCTGCGGGCGCTCCAGCGCGCGTTGCTCAGTCTGGCGGAGCGCCACGAGGCCGTGGTCCTGCCTGGTTATACGCATCTTCAACGAGCCCAGCCGATCGTACTCGCCCACTATTTTCTCGCGCACATCGAAGCGCTTGAGCGCGATCACGCCCGGATCATCGATTGCGCGCGGCGCGCGGATGTTCTGCCACTCGGTTCCGGCGCGCTCGCCGGCTCGACCATCGTGCTCGATCGCGAATTGATCGCCCGGGAACTCGGTTTCGCGAAGCTCAGCCAGAACAGCCTCGATGCGGTAGGCGACCGCGATTTTATCGCCGAATTTCTTTTCGGTTTGGCCTTGATCGGGATGCATCTCTCCCGGCTCAGCGAGGAACTGATCCTTTGGAGCACGACGGAGTTTGGATTCATCACTTTCAGCGACGCGTTCTCGACCGGGTCGAGTTTGATGCCGCAAAAGAAAAATCCAGACATGGCGGAGCTGACCCGAGGCAAGACCGGGCGACTTTACGGCAACCTCATTGCCCTGCTGACTACCCTGAAGGGATTGCCCTCTTCCTACCAACGCGACCTGCAGGAAGACAAGAGGCCGCTCTTCGACTCAGTCCTGACAATAAAAGACGCCTTAAATGTTTTTGCCGCGATGTTGCCGGAACTCACCGTTAACCAGGGGCGAATGGAACGCGCCGCGGACGACCCGAATCTGCTCGCGACCGATCTCGCTGAGTACCTGGTAAAGAAAGGGATGCCCTTCCGCGAAGCGCATGAAGCCGTGGGAAGGCTTGTCGTCCGCGCCGCGAATGCGAAGGTGGCGCTGAACAACATTTCCCTGCTGGAGATGCGGGAAATTTCTCCCTTGTTCGATGAGGAGGTGTTGAAGGTTTTCGACGTTCGCGCTTCGCTCGGCAAGCGCACCGCGATCGGCGCTCCGTCTCCGGAAAATGTCGCCGCCCAGATCGCGCGCTGGAAAAGCCTGTTGTAGCCGCTGGATGGCTTGGAGGGCGTCTGTGTCAGACGCCAGGGCGGGATTTTCGAAGATAGGTGGATCGGCCGCTCCGCCGGGCGATTCCAAGAAAATGCGGCTTTGCCGCCTGATTAACATCGAGCGGCGGTGCGCCCGATCCACCTCGTGGACCTCCGCGCCACAGAAGCGATTCGCTTTTCGTGGCGCTCCCCATAATCTTCCCGCGTGAAAGGCAGGAGTCCAGATTGCAAGGCGGATGGTTGGGAAACCGTTTCGAGCAAGACCTGCTTCGAAGACAGGAACCTCGCGGTCGTGATCGAGGAAATGCGAAGTCCGGCCCGGCGCGAACCGCGCCTTTGGACAGTCGCGCGGAGAAAACGCGCCGTCGTCATCGCCCCGATGACACCGGAAGGAAAACTCATCCTGATTCGCCAGGAAAGAATCCCGATCCGCGCCGCCATCTGGGAGGTCCCAGCCGGCCAGATCGACGACGAATCCGATACGGACCTCGATGAAATCGCAGCGGTAGCATTGCGCGAACTGCGCGAAGAGACGGGCTTCGAGCTTTCCGAGGGGGGCGATCTCATTCCCCTCGGCGATTATTTCACCTCGCCCGGCTTCACGGACGAGCGCGGATATTTTTTCCTGGCCCGTCCGGTCTGTGAATGTGCCGGCGGGCACGCCCGTGACGAATCGGAATCGATTCTCGATTGCCAGGCCTTTAGTCCGAAAGAATTACGCGGCATGATCGCGAACAACGAAATTCGCGATGCCAACACTCTCGCGATCTGCGCGCGTTTGCTTGCGCGTCGCTTTCTCTCATTCGACCAGGCTTGAGTTTCATGCGCTTGCGCGATGTTTTTAGATTTCGGGACCTGCCGGAGGGCGAAGCCTCG
>JBBRMO010000001.1:0-21540 GCA_038230815.1 Chthoniobacterales bacterium | reverse complement strand
CAACTTCGGGCGGAGACGCTGGCGGCAGGATTGGCGGAGGCAACGGCGACGATGGGAACTTTGGCGTTCTCTGGGAGCGAGGAGTTTCCGCTGGCTCAGCCGGCGAAACTCTCCTGGATTCTTTCGGACGCGGAGTGACCACGGCGGCCGGGAGCGGCGGAATTGGCTTCGCTTTTTTTGGCGGCGCGATTTTGCGACGTCGCAGTTCGGGGGCGGCCTTTAGGGTTTTCTGCACCACCTCGACCAAAGCATCGGACAAAAAGGGTTTCTCGATCGTGGCGACCACGTTCTCGCGCGCCGCCGCCGCTTTCACCATTTCCGGGACATGCCCCGACATCATGAGAACGGGAACGTGCGCGGTCCGTTCATTTTCCAGGAGGCGGCGGCAGACCTCATCGCCATTGAAATCGGGCAGGCTGTAATCGAGCAGGACCAGATCGGGAAGAGCGCGCTCGATCTCTTTCAGTCCGGACGAACCGCTGGACGCCGTCGTGATTTGTAACTCGGGATCGGCCGTGGTGAGGACATCCTCGACAAATATGAGGAGCATCTCGGTGTCATCCACGACCACGATTTTCTGGCCGGTGCGATCGGCTGTCCGAACCAGGGCAGGCTTGGCCGCCGGAGCCGGCGCAGCGGCAGGCCGAGGGATTTTGGCTCGATGGAGCGCTTCCAGGAAGGTCTCGCTCCAGGGCGCGGGAATGGTGCGCCTATCTACGGGCCGCGCCCGGTTCTCTTTCTCGCGTATTTCCGGATGCGGCCAGCTGAATAATTCCTGCAACGCCTCCAAGCCGGCGCGCTCGCCGTTTTCGACATGAAATAATTGTCCGTGCACGAAATGCAATTCGCCGAACTTCCCGCCGGTCTTCTTCACTTCCACGACGACGGTACGGCCGCTCGCGCATTGCAGAAGAGCGGCGTCGATCGCACTGAAGGAGCGTAAAGTTCCGCGCAAGCTCTCGGTTTCAAATTCCTTCCACGGGCCCAGGAGCGCCTGCACGGCGGCGCCCAGTTCCGGCACATCGAATGGTTTCTCCAAAAACTGCAAGGCCCGGTGCGCCCCGCGGTTTTCGATCAACTGGCTTGGAATGGTCGCGCCGATGACGAGGGCGCGCGTTTCCGGATGTTCTGTCCGGAGCTTGCCTAACAATTGTGTGAGCTTGGGCCAGGGTGGATCCACATCGATGAGCAAGAGCTCTGGCCGAATCTCCGCCGCCAGCGCCTCAAACTCCTTGAGGGAGCGGGCGACATGGGTGGAATGAAGCGGGGCGAACTTCTTTAGGGCCGAACTAATGGCCGCGGCCAAGGCCCCGTATTCTTCGAGGAGAAGAATGGCAGGGTGCGGCGTCGTCCCGGCTGAGGTTTGAGCATTAGGCACGACGTAAACGGCTGTAAAATGAAAGGCTAGACGCGGGGAAGACCATGTCAAAAGCGAGGAGGCGCAAGTTGCGTACCTGTCCCAGGCACAAGACCGGGCACCCCCCGCTCAATATCCTACTCGAAACGGAGCGCTTCGATAGGGTCCAGCGACGCCGCCCGATAAGCCGGATAAAGGCCGAACCCGATGCCGATAGCGGAGCAGACGAGCAGTCCGGCAATGGCCCAGCCGTAGGGGAAAATCAGGTCCACTTTCAACCAGGCCGCCAACAGGTCCCCTCCAATCACGCCCAAAATAATTCCGAAAATTCCGCCCGCCTCCGAAATGAAGACCGCTTCCGTCAGGAATTGCCGCAGGATGTCGCGACTCCGCGCGCCGATCGATTTCCGGACCCCGATCTCCTTGGTCCGCTCCGTCACGCTGACAAGCATGATGTTCATGATTCCAATCCCGGCCGCAACCAGCGCGATAAAGCTGATGACAAAGGCACCGATCCGGACCACCCCCGCAACCGAGGCAAAGGCGCTTTTGAGCGAATCGTTCGAGTAAATTTCGAAGTCGTTCGGTTGATTCGCGCGCAAGCCCCGCGCGATTCGCATGGCTCCGACGGCGCGATCGAGAGTTCGGTTGTAGTTCTCCTGCGTGAATGATTGCGTCGCGATATTCACGGTGCGTTTCGCTTCTCCATAATTCTCGAAGAAGCGAGTGATGGGCAGCACTCAAATATCGTCCTGACTCTTCCCGAAAGACGTGCCCTTTTCGGCGAGCACGCCAATAATGTTGAAGGTGTGACCGCTCAGCCTGACCTCCCTTCCGATGGGGGACTCGTGCGGGAAGAGGCGTTTCTCGATCGACTTGCCGATGACGAGAACGCGGCGCGACAACTCCACGTCTTCATCCGTGATATTACGGCCGTAGCCGAGCGTGTAGGCGTTGGCCGTAAGAAAGCTGCGGTTGCTTCCAACCACAGTCAGACTGGGTGGAGTCTTGACGCCGTTGTAAACAGCCTGCCCGTTGAAATCGAACGTCTTTAGACAAATCTCTCGCGCCGTTCCCTCCATCAATTCGTAATAGCGGAGGCCCTGGCGATACGTGACGTTGCGCCGGTTTTCGAATTTCTTGGCCACGTTGCCACTGGCGTTTCCGTTAGGCGGGTATTTGGCGAACTGGAAAATATTCGACCCGAGAAAGCTGATCCCGCTCTCAATCGAGCTTTGCAGCGCTCCAATCGCGGTCATCACCGAGATGACCGAAAAAACACCGATGGTGATGCCGGTCATGGTTAGAGCGGAGCGAAGCTTGTTCGATCCGAGGGAGGCCAAGGCCATGGCCATGGTTTCGCGGAAGCGCATATCAACAGCAGGAACTTCGGGAGCGATGGAGTGTTGAAGTAATGGAAAGAGGCAGCACTTTATCTCTCCACCACTCCATTACTCCATCTCTTGCGTCACTCATAGCGAAGGGCGGTGACCGGGTCCAGGCGCGAGGCCGACCAGGCCGGCGCGAAACCGGAAACCAGCCCGGTCAGGATCGAGACGAGCATACTGACGAGGACGAGTCCGAGTGAGAACTTGATCGGGAAAGAGGGGAAGGCCGCGCCAATTCCGAAACACATGATGTAGGCGACGCTCAGCCCGATCAGTCCGCCCACGAGACAAAGAGCGGTCGATTCGATCAGGAACTGGAGCAGAATGGTGCGGCGCCGCGCGCCCAGCGCCTTGCGCGTTCCGATTTCCTTGGTCCGCTCCTTCACACTGACAAAGGTGATGTTCATGATGCCGATTGCTCCCACGAAAAGAGAAAGGCCCGTGATGAACAATCCAGCGATGGCGATGGAGTTTTTGATTGGATCGAGCGTGCTCTTGAGGGCCTGTTGCTCGTTGATGCTGAAATCGTCCTTCTTCTCCGGAGGCAAGGCGCGCACGCGCCGCATCAGCCCGGTCAATTCATCCTTGGCGTCCGCCAACCGGGTCTTGTCCTTTACTTTGACGAGGATATCGGAGTCGCTCTTGGCGCTGAAATATTTCTGAAAGGCCGGCAGCGGCATCACGACGATCGCGTCCAAACTGAACAACCCGAGGAAAGTACCCTGCCGCGAGATGACTCCGATGACCTTGAACGATTGCCCGTTGATCAGGACGCTTTTATCGAGCGGACTTTGCGAGGGAAAGAGGGCGTCGGCCACGTCGTAGCCAATGACGCAGACGTTGGCGCCGTCCCGTGATTCGATGTCGTTAAAAAAACGGCCCTCTTTGAACTCGAAGGTGGAGGTGATGATGTAATCCGAGACCGTCCCGCGCACGAGGATGTTATTCACTTCATTATCCGCGTGTTTGACGCTCCGGAAAAAGGCCGAGCTGGGGACGGCTACGACCAGATTGGAGTTCGCGGTTGCGGCGATCATCCGGTTGATCGGCTCCGCGTATTCGGTTCTGATCTTCTTGCGATCGCGATAATTCCACCAATCGTCGACCTGCCGCCAGGGCCATTGTTCGACGTAAAGGACATCGTCGCCGAAGACGGCCATGCTTTTGTCGAACCCGGTTTGGATGCCGCCAATCGCCGTGCCCATGAGAGTAACGGCGACAATTCCAATGATGACGCCGAGGGCGGTCAGCATGGAACGCGTCTTGTTCGAACGCATCTGGGTGAGGGCGATCTTCCAACTTTCAGTGAGCTCGTAGAGGAGGCGTTGCATGGGCGATTCTTGCCTAAGTGAAGGCCATGGCCCTGGCTTCCGGTCCGACGCTGAGCTGATCACTCTCGACCAGACCGTCGCGCAGCTTGACGGTGCGGCGGGCATGCAGGGCAATATCCCTTTCGTGCGTGACCAGGATGATGGTGTTGCCCCGCTGGTAAAGGCTTTCGAAGAGGGCCATGATTTCTTCGCCGGTTTTGGAATCGAGGTTCCCGGTCGGTTCATCCGCCAGAATGATGGAGGGCCGGTTGACGAGGGCGCGCGCCACGGCTACGCGCTGGCGCTGACCGCCCGATAGTTCGTTAGGCTTATGGTGCATGCGGTCGCCCAGGCCGACGTCGATCAACGTCTGAGCGGCTCGTTCCGCGCGCGTCTCCGGATCAATCCCGGCGTAGATGAGAGGCAACTCGACGTTGCGCAGGCTGTCCGAGCGCGGGAGAAGATTGAAAGTTTGAAAGACAAAACCGATCTCGCGGTTGCGGATGGCGGCGAGCTCGTCGTCGTTCATCTCCGCCACGTTTTTGCCGTTGAATTCGTAGTGGCCGGAGGAGGGGGTATCGAGGCAGCCCAGCATGTTCATGAGGGTGGACTTGCCACTGCCGCTCGGGCCCATGATGGCGAGATATTCGTTGCGCCGGATCTGCAGCGAGACGCCGCGCAGCGCGTGTACGATCTCTTCCCCCATCACGTAATCCTTCGTGATGTTTTCGATGTCGATCACGATGGGACCGGGCGGGCGAAGATCAGCGTGGGTCATGATCAATTTCGGAGCAGACGGCCCCGGATCGAAGTTCGCTCGATCGCCCGGGCACACATCGGATGTTACTTGGTTGCTTCCTTGTCGATGACGACCTTGGCGCCATCTTTCAACTTCCGGCTGATAGCGCTGTAGCTGCCGGAGATGACCTCGTCCCCAGCCTTGATTCCATCCTTGATCTCCATGGATGCGTCATCCGCGATGCCCGTCGTCACTTTCCTCCAACGGGCATATTTGCCGTCCTTGACGAAGACGCCTTTTTGTAACTTCTCGCGCTCATCTTTTTGCGTCTGTTTCTCCTGGCGCTCGTTGGTCACGTCCGCAGCGTTGTCTCCCTTGTCTCGCTCGGTCAGCTTTTGTTTGCGCTTTTCAATTTCTTCCGGACTCAAGTTGCTGTCGCCCGTGCGGATGGTCACGCTTTGCATCGGCACCGCCACGGCGTCCTTCACCATGTTCGTCTCGATATCCGAAGTGCAGCTCAAGCCCGGACGCAAAATTACATGATCGTTATCCAGTGTAATCTTGACCTCGAAGTTCGTCACCTCCTCCTGGGTGCCGGCGCCCGTCGTTTTGCCCGTATTGGCGATTTGCTGAACCGTCCCGCGAAAACGCCGATCGCCGTAGGCGTCGATCTTGACGCTGGCTTTGTCGCCCAGCTTCACGTTGACCACGTCGTTCTCATTGACGTCGACCACCGCCTGCATGTGGTCCAGGTCAGCCACGCGCATGACTTCCGTGCCGGCGAATTGATTCGTGGCCACGACGCGCTCGCCCAGTTTGCTGGTCAAAAGGGTGATTGTCCCGTTCATGGGCGAATAAAGGGTGGTCTTGGACAGGGCATCGCGCGCCTGGCTCGAGCTTGCTTCCGCCTGCTCGATCAGATGGAGCGAGCCGTCGTAAGTGTTTTTGGCGACGTCGTAAGCCGCCTGCGCCGACGTGAATTCGGCGTCCGAGATCATCTTCTTGGCGGAGAGATCCTTGCTCCGTTTTAGATCGAGTTCCGCTTTCACCAACGACGCCTTTTGCTGGAGATTGGTGGCCTTGGCCGAACTAATGACCGCCTCCTGTTGCTCGAGCAATGCCTTGTAGGAATCCGGCCGGATCTTCACGAGTAAATCGCCCTTTTTGACCGCTTTTCCGTCCGCCACCGGGAGGTCGATAATTTCACCCGCTACTTCGGGAGAAATCTTCACCTCCGTTTCGGGCTGCACTTTGCCCGTGGCCGAGACGGTTTGAATGATCGTCTTACGGACCGCCTTTTCTGTCGTGATCGGAATGGGTTTCTCGCGTTTGCCCAGGATAATGGAAACGATGATCCAAAGAAGGATCAGCCCGACGCCGCCGAGGACGATGTTCCGTTTGCGTCGCCACGGGCGCTTTTTAGATGTCGCCGGAGTGGCAACTGGAGTGGCAATGGCTTGATGCATGGGAGAGGCGGAGGGGGCGGCTAGGCGCGACACAAATAATGTCTGGTTAGACCTTTGCAAAGCAATTCGCGTTCATGACGGCATCGATTGGATGCTTTGGTCGAGGCTTTTGGATTCAGAAAGCTTCGCCAATTTGGCATTCCCGCGCAACTGGATCTGCTGCAGGGCCCAGGCGGCGTGCTCGGCCACGAGTTCATCGGGATCCCGGGCTGCTCGATCCAGAGCGGGCACGTCGCTGGCATCGCCGACATTGCCCAGGGCCACACAAACGTTGCGCAGAAACCCGCGCCGTTTGATTCGCTTGATGGGCGATTTGCGAAACAAGGCGCGAAATTCCTCTTCGGAGAGCGCGAGATAATCGCGCAGAGCCATGCCCACGGTGGAGGGGCGCGCGGCCCAGGCGGTCTCGTGCGAAGCCTGCGCAAAACGATTCCACGGGCAGGCATCGAGGCAGGCATCGCAGCCGAAAATCCGATCTCCGATCAAGGGTCGGAACTCCAGAGGAATGGCTGTCTTAAGTTCAATGGTCAGGTAAGAAATGCAGCGGCGGGCATCGAGCCGGTGCGGCGAGGTAATGGCGTTGGTCGGGCACGCGGTCATGCAACGTTCGCAGGTTCCGCAGCGATCTTTTTGTGGCGGATCCGGCGGGAGCTCGAGCGTGGTCAGAACTTCCGCGAGGAAAAACCACGTGCCCAACCGGCCATCGATCAACATGGTGCTCTTCCCGTGCCAGCCCACCCCGGCTACCGCCGCGTAATCCCGCTCGAGGACCGGTCCCGTATCCACATAATATTTCTGCACGCCGCCCCACTGCTTCAGAAAGCGGTCGATCTTCGCCAGCTTCTCCGTCATCACATCGTGGTAGTCGTCACCCCACGCATAACGCGCAATTCTCCCAGTCGCGCGGTCGGCCCTGTCGGGGAACCTGCCAGGTTCCCGTTCCTGGTTTGCTCCTTGCCAATAATTCAGCGCCAGCACGATGACGGAACGCGCTCCGGATAAAACCTGCTGCGGATCGCAGCGCTTCTCCGCGCCTCTCGCCATGTAATTCATCTCGCCGAATGCGCCCTCGCGCAGCCATCCACGAAACTCCGCGGCATGGGGCGGAGGAAGGCAGGCCGCCAGGCGGCAATCGTCAAAGCCGATCGCGCGCGCGCATCGAACCAGCACCTCCTTGATGTCGCGCCCGGTCTCGGGCAAAGGAAAGTCGCTCATCCTACCCTCCGCTCGGGAGCCATTCCCTTTTCGAGTTCAGACAAAATCAAATCGGTCACAGCCTCGTGGCCCAGGCGGGTCGCGTCGATTCTGATATCCGCGATCCCGGCGTAAAGAGGACGGCGAGTCTCCAGCAGTTTGGAAAGGGTGGCCGGCGGATTTTCGGTTTGTAGCAACGGTCGATTTCGGCGGCGCGATGCGCGTTCCAAGAGTATTTCCAGCTCTGCTTCGAGCCAGACGACCGTGCCCATGCGTTTGAGCATGGCCGCGTTCTCCGGCCGCAAAACAACGCCGCCGCCTGTGACCACGATGGATGGTTCGCTCGGGCTCAATCCGGTCAGCACCGTTGTCTCGAGGTTGCGAAACCATGGCTCGCCGTGTTGCGCGAAGATCTCCGGAATGGACAGGCCGGCCTGCGCGACAATCATCTCGTCCATGTCGAAGCGGGGCCAGCCGGTGCGCTTTTGCAGAAGCCGGCCGACCGACGATTTGCCGGCGCCCATCATTCCGATCAGTACGACGGATTTCGGGCGGGGGTCCATCCCGTATTCTCGATTTACAGGCTGCGCAGCACAAGGTGGATCGCGCCCTTGAAGGAATGAGCGGCTGGGCCGCTTAAAAGTCCAAAAACCCCTTTACACGCGCCGCACTTGCGAGGAAGTGAATCGCGTTACCGCAAAGCTTATGGCGCGCACCAAGCCTTCTCCCTTAGTCGCCGTTATCATGGGGAGTTCTTCCGACTGGGCAACGGTGCGTCACGCCGTGGAGATGCTGAAGCATTTCGGCGTGCCCTGCGAACATCGCATTGTCTCCGCCCATCGCACCCCGGACCTGCTCGCTCAATTTGGAAAAGCGGCGGCCGATCGAGGGATCCGCGTCATCATCGCGGCCGCCGGCGGCGCGGCTCATTTGCCCGGCATGATCGCCGCGCATACCTGGCTCCCTGTGTTGGGAGTCCCGATCCTGACGAAAGCGCTGAAAGGAATTGATTCGCTCCTTTCCATCGCGCAAATGCCGGCGGGCGTGGCCGTGGGGACGCTGGCCATCGGTGAAGCCGGGGCCAAGAACGCGGGATTGCTGGCCGCCAGCATCATCGGCCTGAACGATCCGAAAGTGCGCCGGCGCGTGGAAGCATTCCGCCGGAAACAGACGAAAACGGTCCTGCGCCAGCGCCTGCCATGACGCGCGTTTATCCGCCCGGCTCCACCATCGGCGTGATGGGCGGCGGACAGCTTGGCCGCATGTTGGCGATGGCGGCCCGCCGCATGGGTTATCGGGTCCACATCTTTACGCCGGAGAAGGATGGGCCCGCCGCGCAGTTCGCCGATTTCGCGACGGAGGCCGATTATCGGGATGAAAATGCCGTTCGCCGCTTCGCCCGCGCGGTCGACTTGATCACTTTCGAATTCGAGAACATTCCGGCCGAGACGATTTCCTGGTGCGCCTATCACTGCGAGGTGCGGCCGACCGGCTCGGTTTTGGAGATCGCCCAGCATCGCTTGCACGAGAAAAACTTTCTCGCGGAAAATCATTTTCCGCTCCCGCCGTTCCGGCCCGTGCGCGACCGCTCTGAATTAGAGTCAGCCGTGGAATTGATCGGGCGCGCTTCCATCTTGAAGACGGCCGCCTTTGGCTACGACGGCAAAGGCCAGCAATCGATTGCATCCAGGGAACTGGACGACGTCTGGGAAACGCGCGCCGGCGAGGAGCTCGTGCTCGAACAGGCGATCGATTTTGAGAAAGAAATATCCGTCATCGTGGGGCGCGATCCAAAGGGGGAGATGAAGGCTTTCCCGGTGGCGGAGAATATTCATCGCGATCACATCCTCGATATCACCGTGGTGCCGGCGGCGGTTTCCGCTGCGGTGGCCAAGACTGCGGTCGATCTGGCCTGCGCCATCGCGGAGAAGCTCGAGGTCATTGGATTACTGGCGGTCGAAATGTTCGTGGATAAAAACCGGCAGGTTCTTGTGAATGAGCTGGCGCCGCGTCCGCACAATTCCGGCCACTGGTCGATCGAAGGCAGCATCACGAGCCAGTTCGAGCAACATGTGCGCGCGGTCTGCGGGCTCGCCCTCGGTTCGACCGAATCCCTGCGTCCCGCCGCCATGGCTAATCTGCTCGGACAGGTCTGGCAAAACGGCGAACCGGACTGGGCGGCCGCGCTGGCCATTCCAAACGTCCATCTTCATCTCTACGGAAAGAGCGAGCCCCGGCCGCGCCGGAAGATGGGACACCTGACCGCGCTCGCCGCGTCCACGCGCGAAGCCGGAGACCTCGTGCGACGGGCCCGGGAAAGCTTGTGCATACCGAAGTCCTAGGCGCGGAGCACGACTCCGCCGTCACGCGAGCGGTCGAGCTTCTGCGTGCCGGAAAGCTGGTGGCCTTGCCTACCGAGACGGTTTATGGGCTGGCCGCCGATGCCCTCAAGCCGGAAGCGGTATCCCAGATTTTCGCGGCCAAAGAGCGGCCACCGTTTGATCCCTTGATTGTCCATTTACCGGCGCGCGACTGGGTGGATCGGGTGGTTCGCATCCCGCCGGAGGATCGCGCCCTGGTTGATCAATTGATGCGGCGATTCTGGCCCGGCCCCTTCACGCTGGTCTTGCCGCGCCAACCCATTGTGCCGGATGTGGTCACGGCCGGTCTCGAAACAGTGGCTGTGCGAATGAGTGCGCACCCGGTCTTCGCGCAGATCGTGCGCTCTTTCAATGGCCCGGTAGCGGCGCCGAGTGCCAATCGCTTTGGGCGGATCAGTCCGACCACGGCCCAGCACGTGGTGGAGGAACTGCATGGGCGCATCCCGCTGATCATTGATGGGGGACCGACCCGGCTGGGGCTGGAGTCAACCATCGTGGCCGTGCAACAGGGCTGCATTTCCGTGTTGCGACAGGGTCCTGTAACTACGGAAGAACTATCTGAATATCCAGTGAATAAATGGGTTATAACCGGAGATATAATCTGTGCTCCCGGGCAATTACCGGTGCACTATGCGCCCCGCACCCCGCTTCGGTTAATCGCCTCAGCGGACACATTCTCACCCGCGGCCGGGCAACGCGTCGGCCTTCTGGCTTGGCAAACCTTGCCTGCGAAGGATCGATTCACCGCCGCTCGAATCTTAAGCTCCAATGGGGATCCGATCGAGGCCGCCAGCCGCCTGTTTCGGTTCCTGCGCGAGCTCGACGCCTTAAATCTGGACCTGATTGTGGCCGAAGAGGTCCCTGAAAAAGGGGTGGGGGCAGCCATCATGGATCGCCTCCGCCGGGCCGCGATATAACTAGGCGCGGCGAATTCTCGGCCCGGGGAGCGCACGCGCCCTCGCGTGCAGGTTTCGGCGCCATCGCCGAAACAGTCGTTCGCTGAAAATGGTGAGCATCGGTGCAGAGAAGACGGCACGAGTTCGCGATGGCGAGGGCGCGTGCGCTCCCCGGTATCCGTCGCAGCAAGGCTGAGTTTCTATATTCTTAGGGGTTGCCGCCCTCCCAGCGTTTGTCATCCCGAGCGCCCGCGGGGGACCTCCCACGCGCTCCATGGATCACGCAACCCATATCGCGTGTCACCGTCTGACTAGGCGAGATTCTTCGCCCCCGGCGCTGGCGGGGCGCGGGTTCCCGCGACGGCGGGCACGCGGGATGACAATCTCCCAGGAGTTAGGCCGCGCGCTGGGCTGAGCTGGATTGCTGTTGTTTGGCCAGGCAGGCTTCGACGAAGCCTTTGAAGAGAGGATGCGGATTGTTCGGCTTGCTTTGAAACTCGGGGTGATACTGGCAGGCCAGGAAATAGGGATGATCGCGCAGCTCCACTAGCTCGGCCAGAGAGCCATCCGGCGACGTTCCGGAAATGGTGAAGCCCTTGGCCTGCATTTGTTCCCGATACTTCATATTGAACTCGTAACGATGCCGGTGGCGTTCGAGCACTTCGCTGGCGCCGTAAATTTTCTCGGCCAGCGTGCCGGGTGAAATCTTGGTGGGCCAGGTGCCCAGTCGCATGCTCGCGCCTTTGTTCTTCACTCCGCGCTGTTCCTCCAGCAGGGAAATAACCGGTTCTTTCGTGTCCTTGTTGAACTCGGTGCTATTGGCGTCCGCCAGTCCGCAGACATCGCGGGCGAACTCGATGGTGGCCACCTGCATGCCCAGACAAAGACCGAGATACGGCACCTTGTGTTCGCGCGCGAACCGGGCCGCTTTGATTTTTCCTTCGACACCGCGTTCGCCGAAGCCGCCCGGAATCAGAACGCCGGACACATTTTGCAACTCGCCGTCCACGCCGTTCTCCAGCGTCTCCGCATCGATCAGCTTCAGCTCGATCCCGCAATCCTGGCTGGCGGCGGCGTGCGTGAGCGACTCGTAGATGGATTTATAGGCGTCCTGCAGATCGATATATTTGCCAACCACCGCGATCGTAACGTGCTTGGTCGGGCTGATGATGCGTTGCACGAAACGTCGCCAATTGGTCAGATCGGGCTCGGGCGTTTGCAGATGAAGAAGATCGCAAACCAATTTATCGAGCCCTTCACCGTGCAGGAGAAGCGGGACTTCGTAGATGGTGTGCTGGACATCGCGCGCTTCCACCACCGCCTTTTCCGTCACGTTGCAAAACATGGAAAGCTTCTGGCGCACTTCCGCGTCGAGCGGGTTCTCCGTGCGGCAGATCAAAACCTGCGGCTGCAGACCGATCTCGCGCAACTTGGCCACGCTTTGCTGAGTCGGTTTGGTCTTCAGCTCGCCGGCGGCCGTGATAAAGGGCACGAGCGTGACGTGAAGGGTGAGGACGTTTTGCGGGCCGACTTCCAGGATGAACTGGCGAATGGCCTCGAGAAAGGGCAGGCCTTCGATGTCGCCCGTAGTTCCGCCAATTTCGGTGATGACGACGTCGTATTTGCTTTCGTCTGAAATTTCGCGAATCCCCTCCTAGATCACATCAGTCACATGCGGGATGACCTGCACGCTCATGCCCAAATAATCGCCGCGACGTTCTTTTAAGATGACCGTCTCGTAGACCTGGCCGCTAGTCAGATTATTGTGGCGCGAGAGGACGCAATTGGTGAAGCGCTCGTAATGGCCGAGGTCGAGATCGGTCTCGGCCCCGTCGTTCAGAACGTAGACCTCGCCGTGTTGAAACGGGTTCATCGTGCCGGGATCTACGTTCAGGTAGGGATCAAACTTCTGGAAGACGACGCGGAGCCCGCGCAACTCCAGAAGCGTGCCGAGTGAAGCGGCGGCCAGGCCTTTGCCGAGCGAACTGACCACTCCGCCCGTGATGAAAATGTATTTCACGGCGAGACGCTCCGGCGCTTTGCGCGCGCGAGCCTTCGCTCCAGCGCGGCTGCATCTTTCGGGGTATCTACGCCCGGTGAACCCTGTTTCGTGAGAAGCACATGAACCGTTACACCATTTTCAAGAGCTCGCAATTGCTCGAGCGCCTCGACCCGCTCCAACGGGCTCGGTTTCCATTGCACGAATTGCAAAAGCGTCTGGCGGCGAAACCCGTAAATGCCCTGGTGTCGTAGTGTCTTGTAAGCGGTTTTCGGGTGGCGCGGAAACGGAATGGCCGAGCGCGAGAAGTAGAGAGCCCGGCCCGTCCGGTCGATCACCACCTTGACCTGGTGAGGCGACGACGCTTCCGACGGAGTGTCGAACGGGTGCGCCGCTGTGACCAGGCCGACGCGCCGGTCGGCCTGGAGCTTCGCGACCAGCCGGTCAATCAGGCGCGGGTCGATGAGCGGTTCGTCGCCCTGGATGTTGACGATGTAGCTGAACTTTTTGGCCGACTTCGCCACTTCCGCGATGCGATCCGTGCCGCTGACGTGATGGGGAGAGGTGAGCGCCACTTCCGCGCCCCAGGCAAAGGCGGCGTGAGCAATCCGCATATCGTCGGTGGCGATGATGACGGAATCGAGACTGCGCGCGCGCCGGCAACGTTCCCAGACGTGTTGGAGCAAAGGTTTGCCGGCAATGAGAGTGAGCGGCTTGCCCGGAAAGCGGGTGGAAGCATAGCGGGCGGGGATGATGCCGAGGGCTTTCGTAGGCATGGCAGAGAAAGAGCGAAGCTGACAGAGCTGCGGCGAACCTTCAACTGTTCAACTTCGAAAGTCTTCGCGAGGGTAGGGACGCCGCGCTGCGGCGTCCGCTCCGCCGGCCGACTATAGCGCCCGGACAGCGCAGCGCGATGTCCCTACCCGTTCTGTAGAGGAAGGCGTTGCCTTCCCAGGGAAGCGAACAGCTTCCCCTACAGGGTCCTCAATCGTTAGCGCGATCGAGGATGAAACGCACCGCAGCCGGAAGGTCGCCGGCCACCGCGTCGGGCGCATCCTGCTTCGCAGACTTGCCGTAATCGGTGCCGAGCAGGATCGTCTTTGTCCCAGCGCGCTGGCCGCATTCCACGTCGCTGTCTTTGTCACCAATAAAATAGGATCGGGCCAGATGGATGGCATGGTCTTGCGCGGCCTGCAGCACCATTCCCGGCGCCGGTTTGCGACACGCACAAGTTTGCTCGGGGGAATGCGGACAGAAGTATGTGGCGTCGATCAGGCCGGCTCCGAGCTGGCGCACGACTTCTTTTTCCACTTCTCGATAGGCGGGCTCATCAAAGTAGCCGCGGCCAATGCCGCTTTGATTGGTAATCAGAATGATCTTGTAGCCGCGCGCCTTCAGCTGGCCCAGCGCTGCGGCCGCGCCCTCGAATACTTCGACCTTTTTGGGATCGCCGCAGTAATCCACGTCGCGCATGACCGTTCCATCGCGATCGATGAAAATGGCCGGCGACAACGCTTCAGCCACGCTCGGAATCCTCGCGGAAACTGGCTCCCAATTCGGCGGGCGTGACCGTGGCCGTGCCCAGTTTCCCGACCACGACCGCGCTGGCGTGATTGGCGACATCAGCCGCTTCGATGGGCGTGGCGCCGCTGCAGAGGGCGAGGGTGAACAAGGCGATGGCGGTGTCGCCCGCGCCCGAGACATCAAAGACCTGGCGCGCTTTGGTCGGAATGTGATGCGGCGCGTGGTCGTGCTGGAAAAGCATCATCCCATGTTCGCCCAGTGTGATAAGGACGAATTTTGTTTTCCATTTCTCCAGCAAAATCTGGCCGACACGGCGCAAATCGTCGTCCTCGGCCGGAGCCTTGTCCAGATCGCTGAGCGCAACGCCGGCGGCGTGGAAGGCTTCGGTCCTGTTCGGTTTCACCACCGTCGTGCCAGTCCAATCGATGGCGTGCCGCGGATTGGGATCGGCCGCCACGATTTTGCCGGCGCTCTGCGCGTCCCCGACGATATGAGCGACGAGTTCGGATCCGAGAAATCCTTTGCCGTAATCCTCCAAAATGATGGCATCGATCTCCGGCAAAAGCATACGCACGGCCGCGCCGACCGTGGCGACGTGCCGGGCCGCCAGCGGGGCAATTGCTTCCCGATCGACGCGCACCACCTGCTGTTGCCGGGCGATAATGCGCGTTTTGACAATGGTCCGGAAATCGCCGTCCTCCACGGAATGGGCGGTGTCGATTTGTTGGGCGGCGAGGAGGTCCCGCAATTGCCGGCCGCCGGCATCTTTTCCGAGCAAACCGATGACCGAGACCGTCTGGGTGAATTCTCGCAGGTTGCGCGCGACATTAGCAGCGCCGCCGGGGTAGGACGATTCCCTCGTCACTTCCACCACGGGAACGGGCGCCTCCGGTGAAATCCGGCCCACCTTCCCCCAGACAAACTCGTCCAGCATGAGGTCGCCGATCACGAGAAGGCGCTTGCCCTCGGCTTCCTTGAGAATTGCGTTCAGCCGGGCCGGTGTCATAAAGTGTCGTCGGAATGCCAAACAACGAGGGGTGGGCGATGAGAAATGGTCAAAATGTTTCGGTTCGCCGGATTTGTGCAGGGGCCAGTTCTGCTTAGAGTCCTCCATTAATCCTGAATACAGACGCGAAATCAACAGTCGAAGCTCCCGATGACTCTATTCGTTAAATATCTACATATCACAGCGGTGGCCCTGACCGGGCTGACTCTGGGCGCCCAGGCGTCGCAGGCGCCACAGCACATTGACGTCAAACAATTTTCCCGAAAGGTCGAGGATGTGGTCGTACCGCTTCCGAACGAAGTCTTTGGCGCGCTGAACAAGCTCGGCTCGGTCAACTGGAAGGATTACGTGCGGAGCAACCGCGGCAATAACTTCACAGAACGGCCGCGCATCGCCCTCATTCTCGGGTCGGTCATCGCGGACGGCTTCATTGCCGTGCAGGCGAAAGACGCGCCCGCCGTCAAGGACATCGGTCAACGAGTTCTGACCTTGTCGAAGGCGATCGGGGTGGGGAACTCCATCACGCCCCACGCCAAGGCGATTATTGAATCGGCCGACAAGAACAAATGGGATAACGTGCGCGCCGAACTCGATCGGACGCAAAACAGCGTGCAACAGGCCATGAACGAAGTGCACGATCAGCAGCTCTCGCAACTGGTCAGCTTGGGCGGCTGGCTGCGCGGCACCGAGGTCTTGACCTCCGTCGTCACGAAGAACTTTTCGGCGGGCGGCGCGGAACTGCTGCATCAGCCCGATTTGCTCACTTATTTCCAGGATAAACTGCAGGCCATGCCCGAGTTTAACATGCAGCTCCTGAAGGACATCCACGGGGCACTGGTCGAGGTGAAGCCCCTCATCGATGTCGGTTCGCAACACATTTCGCCTGAGTCCGTAAGAAAAATAAATGAGATCACGACACGGCTGGACTCGGCCATCGTGACGAAGGAATAAGGGACCTGCATGAAGCGATCGCTTAAATCGTTCGTCGGTCGAAGTTTGTTCGTTGGCCTCTTTTTTGGCGCCTTCTTGGGGGCGCGCGCGTCGGTCGACGATGCGCAATCCTTCGCCCTGCAGGCGGCTGAGCCCTATGTGAAAGAGGGTTTCCAGGTGCGGGAAGATTACTGGGGCGGCGACCTGGGAATAGGCGAGAAGAAAGCCGTTCGCCAGCAGCTCTTTAAAGGGAACGAATACTGGTTCTGGATGGGGACAGAGGTGGAACGGGCCAAGGTATCTGTCCACGTTTATGATTCCGAAGGGAAACTGGCCGAGCAGACGGACGGTTGGGAAAAGGGCCATTTCGCCGCCGCTCATATCATCCCGAAGGCCACTGGCAGTTATTTTATTATTGTGGCGGTCGAGGAATCCGCGGAGGAACGGACCCATTGGGCGCTCGTTTACGGTTTCCGCTAACGGGTGTGCGGCCCGAAAAGCAGGCGTGGCGGTTCGGCCACCGCGAGGCAGGAATGGCCCAAACGGGCTAGCCGATGACTGAGACGCGCACCCTGCAGTTTGAGAGCGCCCGGGCCCTGCAATCGCTCTACGCCAATGATCTGAAGCTCTTAAAGACGCTGGAAGATTCGCTCGGGGTCAAGGTGACGACGCGCGAAGGTTGGGTAAAATTAGAGGGGGAGCCCGGCCGGATCGACCAGGCGCAGCGCGTCTTTGACCAGTTGGAAAACGCGCGGCAAAAGGGTGTCGATATTCATAAACACGAATTTAACTACGCTTTGAGCTCAGTCACCGAATCACGCGACGACGATCTGGGCGACGTGGTGGCGACGAAGATCAGCACGTCGGCGCGCAAGCCTCCCATCGTGGCGCGGTCCGCCGGGCAACGCTCCTACATTGAGGCCATTCAAAAACACGACATCGTGTTCGGCATTGGACCGGCCGGCACGGGCAAGACCTACCTTGCCGTGGCCATGGCCGTGGCCGCTTTGAAGAAGGAGCAGGTCAGCCGCATCATCCTGACGCGTCCGGCCGTGGAAGCGGGCGAAGCGCTCGGCTTTTTGCCGGGCGATCTACAGGAAAAGATCACGCCGTATCTGCGGCCGCTCTATGATGCGCTCCACGACATGCTCGAGCCGGAAGAGATCGAGCGGCTGGTGGCGCGCCAGACAATCGAAGTGGCGCCCCTCGCTTATATGCGCGGTCGCACGTTAGGCAACGCTTTCGTCATCCTGGACGAAGCGCAAAACACCACGACCGAACAAATGTTCATGTTGCTGACGCGTATCGGATTTAATTCGAAATGCGTCGTCACGGGCGATGTCACGCAGGTCGACCTGCCCTCGAATAAGCGCTCCGGCTTGGTTGAAGCCTTGCAGGCGCTCAAGAATACCCCCGGCATCGCCATGGTTTATTTCGGCGAGCGGGACGTCGTTCGGCACGAGCTCGTCCGCGCCATCATCAGCGCCTATCAACAGCATCGATCTCCCGCTCCCGGCTCGCGTAAATAAGATGGCGGTGCTCGATTTCTTCAAACGCGGCCAGCTGGTGCGACGCGGTTTGGCTTCCCGGAAAACGCGGCGTCGGCGCACGCGCAATGAGTTGCTTCGCACCATGGAAGAAGCGGCCGCGCTGAAAGTGCTGATCCTTTCGGGCTTTGTCGCCGGGCTCGCCTTCCTCGTTTTCAGCGGCCAGCAACCCGAGCCCACCAAGAACTTCGTCATCGCACTTCTTTTCCTCGCCACCGCGTTGATCCAGCTCTGGATCAATCAACCTCAAACGTTCTCCCGCACCTCGCGCGTCCTGCTCGTCTTCGGCGTGATCCTGATTCAGCTCGCCGTGACCAAGCTGGTGCTCGTTCTCTGCAATGGCGGTCATTACCGCATCTTCCGGCCGGAGACCGGTGGACTCATGACGCCCTACGCCTTCGCGCCCCTCATCCTGGGAGTTTTGCTCGGGCGCAATCATGGCCTTTACGCCGCCGTTTTTGTCAGCCTCTGGAGCAGTGTTCTTTTCGGCGCTATCGATGCGCCTCTTCTGGTGACGAGTTTGATCTGCGGATTCACCGCCGTCTCGCTCACCCTGCAGGTGCGCCACCGCAGTAAACTCGTGCGCGCTGGATTCGGCGTCGGGCTCGCCATCTGGCTGTTGTCGCTGGCCTTCGGATTCATCGGCCCCATCAATTTGTTTTCCTTCGGGACTAACGACTGGCGCATGATCGGGCTGCAAAGCGCCTACGCCATGGGCAACGGCATCCTTACCGCCATGGTGGTGGGCGGCGCCCTGCCCATCCTGGAGCAACTCTTCCAAATCACGACGGATATTTCGTGGCTGGAAGCGTCCGACTTGAACCATCCGCTGCTCCGCCGCATGACGATCGAGGCGCCGGGCACCTACCATCACAGCCTGGTGGTGGCGAACCTGGCCGAGGCCGCCGCGGAATCGATCGGCGCGAACGCCACGCTCTGCCGTGTCTGCTCCTATTTTCACGATGTGGGGAAGCTCGTGAAACCGGACTACTTCACTGAGAACATGAACTTCGAGCGGAATCCGCACGACGACCTGGCTCCCACTATGAGTGCGTTGATCATCATCGCGCACGTCAAGGAGGGCGTGGATCTCTCGTTGAAGCACAAGCTCAATCACAGCATTATCGATATCATCCAGGAGCATCACGGCGCGTCGCTCGTTTATTACTTTTACCAGCGCGCCTTGCAGCAGCAGGAGGATGCCCGAGCCGGCGGCAAGATCATGAACATGCGCGAGGAAGACATCCCGGAAGTGCGCGAGGAAAGTTTCCGTTATCCCGGTCCGAAGCCGCAGACCAAGGAGAGCGCGATCGTGAGCCTGGCCGACATCGTGGAAAGCGCCTCACGCAGCCTGTCCAAACCAACCCCGCAAAAGGTCGAGCAGCTCGTCAACGAATTGATCGAAGAACGAATCGCCGATGGTCAACTGGATGAATGTGATCTCACCCTGGGTGATCTCAGGGTCATCGCGGAACGTTTCCGTTTCACGCTCATGACGATGCTGCACAGCCGCATCGCTTACCCGAAGCAGGAGTCGAAGTTTCAAAATGCACGGGATGAAGGCTACCGTCCCGATGTCATGGCAACGACGAAGAAACCACCATCGGCGCCACCCGTCTCCGCCGCGTGAACAACCCGCTTGAGCGCTTGCGCGACTGGAAGGCGCAGGCGGCCGTCGTTCTGGGGTCCGGGCTGAGTTCGATTGTGCCGGAATTAGCCGGGACGGAGATGATTCCGTACGAGGAGCTGCCGCAGATTCCGCGGCCTTCCGTGCCCGGTCATGTCGGGCGCTTTGTCCTGACCGAGATGAACGGCGTCAAAGTTATTTTCGCGCAGGGTCGGGTACATTTGTACGAAGGCTTTTCCGGAAAGGAAGTGACGGCGGGCGTGCGCCTTCTGGCCGAAGCGGGAGTGCGCAATCTGGTGCTGACCAATGCCGCCGGCTCGGCCAATCCGCGTTTTGCGCCTGGCACCTGGATGATGATCAGCGATCATCTGAATCTGACCGGTACCACTCCGCTGCTAGGCGCGCCGCAGTTTATCGACATGACGACTGCCTACTCGACTCGATTGCGGGATTGCTTCGCCGCGGCGGCTCGCCAGGTTGGAGTGAAATTGCACCAGGGTGTATATGCCGGATTGCCGGGGCCGCAGTACGAAACGCCGGCTGAAGTTCGGATGCTGCAAACGCTCGGCGCTCAGGCGGTCGGGATGTCCACTGTCCTAGAGGCGATCCAGGCGCGAGCGCTGGGATTGGAGGTGGCCGGGTTTTCCTGTCTCACAAATTTCGCCGCGGGTATCTCGACCACGGATTTGAGCCATCAGGAAGTGCTGGAAACGGGGAAGGCGGTGGCGGGAGAATTCGGGCGATTGTTAGGCGCGGCGCTGCCGGAAATTTAGATCGCGGACGGGACGCTGGCAGCTTTCCCTACAAGGTAGCTAAAGCTCGGGACGCCGGGAACGGGGTTCGCGATCCTTCGTCGTGGCCGTTGAAGGAAGTGTCACAAAAGGTCCGCCTTCCATGGGGGCTGCCTCCGTAAACGCGACGTCCGGCATGTCGCTGGGCAGACCTTCGAGCGGGAATTCCTTGCGCAGGGGAAAGTAAGGATAGCCGTCCCACATCAGGATCCGGCGCAGATCGGGATGGCCGTTGAACTTGACTCCCATCATGTCGAAGATCTCGCGCTCGTGCCAGTTCGCCGTGGGCCAGATGTCCGAGACCGTATCGACGGTGCCTGGATCCTCGGAGACGCGCAGCTTTAAGCGAAGATGGATGGCCAGGGTCATCGAGTAGAGCTCGTAGACGATTTCAAACCGGGGCTCTTCCCCGAAATGGTCGATGCTGGTAATGTCGACGAGATAATCGAATGAGATCTCATCCCGACAAAACCGGGCGACCTCGCGGAGGTCGGTTGGCGCAATCGTGTAAGTGGTTTCCCCGCGAAACTCCGTTTTTTGGAGAAGCTTCGCGCCAAAGAGCTGGCTCAGGGAATGGAGCAGTTCCGGGCCGGTCATGCCAGCGCCTGGCCGAGCTTCCGGGTCAGCTCCGGTTTTTGCTCCGTGAAGGAGCGTTCCCCCGAGATTTTCTCCTGCAATTTCATGAGGCCTTCGAGCAGGGCTTCAGGACGGGGCGGGCAACCGGAAACATAAACATCCACCGGGATGAGTTGATCGATTCCCTGGAGGACGGCGTAGGAACGGTACATGCCGCCGGTGGAGGCGCACGCGCCCATGGCGATGACCCACTTCGGCTCGGGCATTTGCTCGTAAATCCGTTTCACGGCCAGCGCCATCTTGTAGGTAACGGTGCCGGCCACGATCATGACGTCGCATTGACGCGGCGAGAAACGCATGACTTCGGCGCCGAAGCGTGAAATATCGAAGCGGGATGCGGCTGTGGCCATCAACTCAATGGCGCAGCAGGCCAGGCCCATCGGCATGGGCCAGAGAGAATTCTTACGAACCCAATTGAGCGCTGCATCAAGACGGGTAAAGATAATGTTCCCCTCGATCTTGGAATCGTAGGCCGCGGGTTGAATCTCGCGCATGGGGCAACACTATGGTTGCACCAACCCACCGCAAGTAGAAGATAACCGACACCTTCATGACGAACCATCGCAGTCACCTCGACGAACTGGAGAACCAGAGCGTCTTCATTTTTCGGGAGGCTTATCATTCCTTCAAGAACATCGCCATGCCTTGGTCGATGGGAAAGGATTCGAACGTCCTGATCTGGCTGGCCCTCAAGTCCTTTCTGGGCAAGGTGCCGTTTCCCGTCCTGCACATCGACACCACCTACGAAT